>CAYNHL010000004.1:29439-36445 GCA_964397015.1 uncultured Desulfobacterales bacterium
CTTTCCCGACGCTTTCCCGACGCTTTCCCGACGTCATATCGGGTCTAATTTTGCTTTCTGATGAAATATTAACCAATTTCATCTCTCCAGCCGGTATTCGGCGAACTGTTGCCGTGAACAGGCTTCCTTCACGGTCGTCGGCAAAATCAATTTGCGGCCATGCCGCCAAGGCGCGTTTGATCCCGGATCCCAATACGTGTTGTATTTAGCAATGAAGATGATAAAGGATACCAATGCAATCAAAAAATTATGCTGTCTTGCGGGTATAATCTAATTTTTAGCCGTATCTGGGGCTGTTTCTGGTTGTTTCACAATAGGCTTGAATTCCTTTTTTCCGTATGCTTTTATTGATTGCCACCCATCTTTTATGCAGAGTTTCATCAAACCCTGTGTTATCACAGGGAAATTTATCGCACTGGTAACAGAAATCGACGCCCTTTTCCTGGTGACAGGGCCGTACACTGCATTTTTTAAAAAGCCGGCACTGCTCATTCCGACAACCATGGCAGTGATCAGCTGCAAAATAATCGAGCATCCTGGCAAAGTCGGGATAGTTTTTGAATACAGGCTCTTCCAGCATGGATTCAAACCGCCGGGCGGCGGCATGGAAATTGCCCAGTTTCTCTTTGAGCCGGATGCTCAGTTCCCTGATCTCGCCGTTGACATGGGCGAAGCATGTTTCACAGCACAGTCCGCATGGGGCGATAACGGCTTTGATGTCGTCGGTTGTCATGTTGCATCTCCTTTAAATAAAAGGTTCTGGATTTATTTTTGTTTTAACTGTTGCATGCTGAAAATATAAGTGGCATAAACGACATTTAGAGAGGTGATAACGACAAAAAGGGAGAAAAAATTAAGATATTATGATCCATGTCACTGTTTTAGGACTTTATAACTCCATGGCAACAACAGTTTTCGGCCCCATGGATATACTGAACCAGGCCGGCCGTCTTTGGAACCGGCTTGTTAGAACACCGCACACCCCGCTTTTCGAGGTGACCCTCGTTTCAGCAGACGGGAGGCCTGTCCGCTTGGCGAACCGTGTTCAAATCACGCCTCATTGCGGCATTGAACAAATTGAGCATACCGACCTGATCATTATTTCCTCCGCCACATATATCGACAAAATCCTTGAACGACATCCTGAGCTGCCCGGCTGGATCATTCAACATTATGATAAGGGAGCCCATGTGGCCAGCATCTGTACCGGCGCGTTTCTCCTGGCTGAAACCGGACTGCTGGACGGCAGATCCGCCACGCTGCACTGGGGCTTTGCAGACCAGTTCAAAGCCAGGTATCCCAAGGTGCGGTTGCAGCATGACCGGATCTTCATCGATCATGGCAGGCTTTATTGTTCAGGCGGGGTCAGCGCCGGAATGGACTTGTCGCTATATCTGGTGGAAAAGTTATGCGGCAGGCAATCGGCCATACAATCGGCAAAAACCATGGTTCTCGCCATGGACCGGGAGAGTCAGGCCCCCTTTAATTGTTTTCTCGGTGTCAAGGATCAAACAGATCCTCTGGTGGCCCGGGTTCAGAACCGGCTTGAAAAAAACGTGGCCCGCGCGGTGGACTATGATGAACTGTCACACACCTTCAGGATAAGCCGCAGGTCCCTGGAGCGCCGATTCAAAAAGGCTGCCGGCATGACGCTTTTGTCCTTTCTTCAAAAGCTTCGTGTCGAAAAAGCCAGGCAGCTCCTCGAGGAGGGTACCGCCACCTTCAGTGAAATCACCTATACAGTCGGGTATGAAGACATCTCTTTTTTCAGAAAGCTGTTCGTCCGCCTGACAGGATTGAGACCCAAAGAATATCAGAAAAAATTTGCAGGCTATAATGAATCCAACCGTTTATAATTTTGCATAAATAATTCCAAAAAAAAATGACAACCCGGTTTTCCTTGACAACCGCGCCGCGCCGCGTCCGCCCTGTATCCTGTAAAGCTGATTTGACCGGTTTTTAAATTTGAGAATAAATACACCGGGTACAACTGTTTTAACTGTCGAGATTTTTATAAATCTCATTTTTGTGTTATGATAATCGTTTTACTTTAACAAATGGTCCTGTAACGCGGGTAGGCTGGATGACAGGTTTTGATTTTGATATCATTCAAAAAATAGAAGAGTATAATGGCCGTTTCCTGGGTACAATGGCCCATGATCCTGATGCAGCACTTGATCTTTCCACCAGGGCCGGGATTCTGGCTGAAAAGGCCGGGTACATCAAGGGACAACTGGATGCGGCTTTGAATAAAGCCTGGTATCACATCTTCAGGTGTGAGTTTGACCCGGTTTTTTCCCTTATCAAGGACCTGCCGGAACAATATGAAAACCTGGGCGATAACTATGGAAGATTGAAGGCAATCAATGCCCTGGGTGCGTTGCACCTGGATATGGGAAACTATGATAACGGCCTGCCGTATTTTTTAAAGTGCCTTAAATTAAGCCGGGAATTCAGGGAAAAAGAAAGAGAATCCACCGCACTGGCCAATATCGGCCTGCTTTATTGTGAAGTGGGCAGAATTGAAGAGGCTTATGAATATCTGACCGCCGCACTGAATATCAGCGAAATACACCCGTCCTCGTTTTATACGGCTGCCAGATGCCTGGGGCGTTACTACAATGAAACAGGTCAGATTCAGACATCTCAGATGTTTCTGGAACATGTCGGCAAAATTGCGCGGCGAAACCGGGATCTGTATTTTGAATCTGAGATACTCACGACTCTCGGATCTGTTAACCGTTCATCCGGGGATTATGAATCGGCGAAAAAAATCTACCAGGAAAGCCTTCAGCTATCCATTGAATTGGGGAATGTAAGGCTGGAGACCGCAAACCTCTATGAAATGGGGAAGCTGAGCCTGATAACCGGTGATCTGGACAGAGCTCTTGAATTGCTGGAAAAGGCAATGGAGAAAGCGGAAAACAAACAGCTCGGTTACTTTAAATGCCAGTGCTATCTGCAGATCAGCAGGCTGTTTGAACAGAAGAAAGACTATTTCAGGGCCCTGGAATACAGGAAGAAAGTGAATGCTGCGGAAAAAGAATATAACCTGGAAAAAACAGAGTTCAAATTGAAAAGCATCGGATTTGAGTATGAGCTTGAAGCAAAGAAGCTTCAGGCCGAGATGCTGAAACAGCAAAATGTCGATCTTGAAGAAGCCAACCGCAAACTGGAAGAGGCTAACCGTAAAATTCTGGATCTTGCCAACCATGACAATCTTACCGGACTGCCAAACAGGCGGTTGTTCATGGAACACCTGAAAGCTTCCATGCTTTCGGCCAGCAGGACCAATCGGAAAATTTCTATTTTTTTCATTGACCTGGATAATTTCAAACCTGTCAATGACAGGTTCGGCCACCGCGCGGGTGATATGGTATTGAAGGAGGTTGGAGAAAGGTTGAGCCAGGTTTTGAGAAAATCGGACATTATAGCCCGGTTCGGTGGCGACGAATTTGTCATATTGGTACAGGACCTGGAAGACCTGTCTTACATCCGGGTAATTGCCTCTAAGATAATCAGGCTTTTTGATCGAGATTTTCAGGCCGGTGAGAACCCTTGTACATTGGGCACCAGTATCGGTATCAGCATCTATCCGGATGATGACAATGATATTGAAGGCCTTTTGATCAAGGCGGACAAAGCCATGTATCAAGCCAAGCTCAACGGCAAGAACACTTATGTGTTTTGCAGCGATGTGCCATTGCTGCCCGATTACAGTAAATAGCGGCGGAGTAATGGGGTTGGAAAACACAAGGCTTATTCTACGGAACCGGGTGTTTTTGTAAGCAGGGAATAGATCATGGCAAAATCAAAGAAAAGGAAGATATAAATGGATACCATATGGCAACTCATCCGGGATATCAAATGGGAACCCATCCTGATGATCGGTTTCAGAACCCTGGTTGTTCTGATTCTGGCCTGGCTCAGCATGGCGATTTTACAGAAAATTTTAAGACAACTGGAAAAACGCCTGATCAAACAAAGCAAAATGTCGGGTGAGCCGCTTTCAGAGTCTGAAAAGCGTGTGGATACATTGATTCGCCTGATCCGGCAGGCTGCATTGCTTGTGCTGTGGATGATCGTTATACTCATTATCCTGCGGGAGATCGGCGTAGATATTGCGCCGATTCTGGCCAGCGCCGGTATTGTGGGACTGGCAGTTGGTTTCGGGGCACAGAACCTGGTCCGGGACGTTATCTCAGGATTTTTCTTTATACTTGAAAACCAGGTCCGGGTCGGTGATGTCGCCATTATCAACGGGACCGGCGGCCTTGTTGAACAGGTCAATTTCCGGACCATTGTCTTAAGAGATCTGGGGGGCGTGGTCCATGTGTTTCCCAACGGGACCGTAACCACCCTGAGCAATCTGACAAATGACTGGTCTGCCTATGTGTTTGAAATCGGGGTGGCCTATAAGGAAAACACGGACAGGGTGATCGAAGTCATGACCCGGGTAGGGGCCGAAATGAAACAGGATCCGGATTTCGGACTGTTCATGCTTGAAGAACCGGAGATTTACGGGGTCGATAAATTTGATAATTCAGCCGTGGTCATAAAGGGCCGGATCAAGACAAAACCCATCCGGCAGTGGCAGGTGGGAAGAGAATACCTGCGCAGGATCAAGATAGCTTTTGATGCGGAGAATATTGAAATTCCATTCCCCCATCAGACTCTGTATTTCGGGGAAGCCAGTAAACCCATCGAGATCTCTCTTCTGGAAAAATTGAAAGAAGTATGATCTCAACTTTCGGAGGTAGAACAACATGGAATATGTAACTATTCCCCAAACAGATATCCAGGCTACCCGTGTGGCTTTGGGAACTTGGGCCATTGGCGGCTGGATGTGGGGAGGAACGGATGAGGACAAGTCTATTGCAACCATTCACGCGGCCCTGGATCAAGGGGTGAATTTAGTGGACACTGCTCCGGTATATGGGTTTGGACGATCCGAAGAAATTGTGGGCAAAGCCCTGAAGCAGTATAAGAAAGATAAAAAGGTATATATTGCAACAAAAGCGGGACTGGAATGGACTGATGATGAAAAGGTTGTGCGTAATTCTTCACCCGGAAGACTCGAGCAGGAGCTTGATGATTCTCTGCGCCGCCTTGGTGTAGATCATATTGATATTTATTATGTGCACTGGCCTGATCCGCTGGTGCCTGTTGAAGAAACTGCCCGGACAATGAATAAATTTTTGCAGCAGGGGAAAATCGGTGCAATAGGGGTATCAAATTATTCACCCGAACAGATGGATACCTTTCGCAGACAAGCCCCTATTCATCTGTGCCAGCCGCCGTATAATATTTTTGAGCGTGACATGGAAAATAGTATCTTTCCGTACTGCAAAGACAACAACATAGCCTTGATGACTTACGGCGCTTTGTGCAGGGGGCTTTTGAGCGGAAAAATGCACCGTGATCGAAAATTTCAGGGAGATGACCTGCGAAAAGCTGACCCTAAATTCCAGCAACCCCGTTTTGACCAGTACCTTAAGGCAACGGATGAACTAAAAAGTCTGGCTGCTGAAAAGAACAAGGATCTTTTACCCCTGGCTGTACGCTGGATTTTGGATCAGAGAGTGGAGATCGCTCTTTGGGGAGGGCGTACGCCCTTGCAGATGGAGCCTTTGCCAGAGGTGTTTGGCTGGGAACTTGATCATGAAGCCAGAGAGCGCGTGGATCGTATTTTGGAGTATAGGATAAAAGATCCGGTGGGTCCGGAGTTTATGGCTCCTCCCAGTAGAAGTGAGGTGTAATCCTTTAGTTTATTTCTGTCCGTTCGATGTCTTATCAATTACTTTGCGGACAATTATGGGCCCGAAAATTTCAAAGACCACAGTGGATCCGATGACCACGGGCAATATCATGTTTTTTAATTCAGGGAACCGTTCGGCAGCCAGAAGTGCCATGCCGAGTGCTACTCCCGCCTGGGGAAAAAGGCAGAAGCCGATCCATCGTTTTACTTTTGGATCGGCATGGACCAGAAAGCCTGAAACCCTGGCGCCGGTATAGAGACCTGCCATGCGGGAGACAATGTAGAGTGTTCCGATCCAGCCGACAGCAGTGAGTTTGTCAATGTGAAGCGATGCGCCGGCAAGCAGAAAAAATAAAATCATGAAAGGCCATTCTATTTCATCTATTTCATGGAACGGGTGCTCATGATGTGTGGCAAATGTGGCGACCGTGCTTCCCATGACCATGGCAGCCAGAATCGATGACAGGTCCAGAAGGACGGCACCTCCGGCGCAGATAATCACAAGTCCCAGTGCTTCTGCCTGGGTGGGTTCGCCCGGCCGGATCCGCCCGGTGAAAAATACCATGGGCAGTCCCAGGAAAAATCCGAGAATGATACTTCCACCGACTTCCCTGAAGCCGGACAGCACGGCAGCCTCAGCCCCGCCCTGACCGCTGATTGCAGTGGCTGCCGCCAGAAGAAAACTGAAAAGCAGCAGGCCCCAGGCATCGTCTATGGCAACGATTCCAAGCAGGGTATCGGTGAATTTTGATTTTGTCCCTGTCTCCTTGACAACGTCAAAAACCGCTGCCGGTGCACTGGCAGGTGCTATTCCCATCATGACCAGTATCAGTGCCGGTGCCGCACCCCACAGGAACAATACCAGTCCCACCACTATTCCGGCACCCATTGCCTGGCCGATGGATATTAACAGCACAGACCGTCCGCGTTCGCGGATGCCGGAAGGCGTGATTTTTTCACCCAGCAGGAATCCTACCATGCAAAGAGCAATGCGGGTAAGGAGCGGGAACCAGTCTTCAACAAAGGCGTCAGGCAGCAGCGCAAACCCGGACGGACCGATGGCTACACCGGAAAGCAGCAGCAGGGTCACCCGCGGCAGTCGTGTGAAGCGGCCCGCAAGATCCGCCAGGAATCCCAACAGGAAAATACTCCCGAGGGCAAGCAGGGTGGTGGATATTTCATTGATTTCAACCGGCATCCGGAAAATTCCTTAAAAAAAAAAGTGTATCATTATTCACTCTTTTTTTT
>CAYNHL010000004.1:36455-68293 GCA_964397015.1 uncultured Desulfobacterales bacterium
CTGGTGAATTAACCATTCAGTTTATAGATACCAGACAAGACAGGGTCGTCATATGGTGAAAAACCACCAATTTGGTATTGTGTACCATGTATCACTGAATTCAAATAAAATGAAAAGGGCGGTTTTGCTTGACAACTGCGCGGTGCCTGCCCTATATCCTTAAATAAGCTGCTTTATCCGGTTTTTATATTCAAGAATCGATACACGAGATTTAAAAAGTCATATTTGGGAAACGCTCACAATTTACACACGAGACTGCATGCCATGGAGACAATTTCTTTCAGTGAAGCGGCCGACAGACTGGAGGCCGTTGGTATCAAAGCAGAATGTATATACCTGATCGATCTGATACTGCTTATCGAGGTAGCCTGGGCCGATGGGAAAATCCAGCCGGCGGAAACGGGTATTCTGCTGGATTATCTATCCTCTCATGTCAAGGCTGTCAACCGGCTGGCCGGCATAAAGGTCTTGACGGTCGAGACGGCCAGGACATTTGTGGAGAAACTGCTGAAGGAAAGACCTGCCCCTGCTGTGATACAGGCGGTTCATGACGTGATAAGGACCGTGCGGGTTGAAAACAAAAACACCCCGGAGGATGAAAAACTCCGTTTCAATGTGCTCAATGCCTGTCTTGACATAGCATCCAGTGCCGTCACCCGTTATCCGTACGGACTCAAAGAAAGGTTTACCACTGAAGAAAAAGCGTGTTACCATGAAATCGAAAAACTGCTGACAGCATGAATCGGGTATGACATCATGGAAATAACACAACAGCTGGCTCTCCTGGAGCCTGAATTGATCGATCTGCGGCGCAGGTTTCACCGGTATCCGGAACTGGGTTTTCAGGAATTTAAAACACAGCAGACGATTCTTTCCTATCTTGAAAAGACTAGAATACCAGCGGAACCGATTGCCCTGACCGGGGTAAAGGCGGTGTTGTCCGGCAGTGATCCGGGAAGAACCCTTTTGTTAAGGTCTGATATGGATGCCCTGCCGGTGACCGAAGAAACAGGTCTTGAATTTCAATCTGTTCACAAGGGTATAATGCATGCCTGCGGCCATGACGGGCATATGGCAATGCTGCTTGTTGCCTCCCGGCTGCTGTCACAAATGCGACACTTGTTTGCAGGCAATATCGTGTTCGCGTTTCAGCCCAACGAGGAAGATGCCGGAGCCGGCAGGATGGTGGAAGAGGGAATACTGGAAAATCCGCGGGTGGATGCCGCATTCGGATGCCACCTGTGGAGCCGGGCGGATGCCGGAGTCATCGATATCAGTGACGGGCCGGTCATGGCCGCCAGTCACTATTTTACACTGGAAATCAGGGGGAGTGGCGGTCATGCAGGGTTCGCCCATGTGTCAGTCGACCCGGTACTGGCTGCATCGCATGTTGTCCAGGCGGTCCAGGCCATACAGACACGGCAGATCGATGCACTGCACCCTGTCGTGATCATGTTTACACGTATCCAGGGAGGGGTGAATGCCACCACCATACCTGAGACCGTTGTGCTCGAAGGATCCATCCGGTTTTTGAATGACAGGGACCAGGCAGTTCTCGGCAGGTTTGAAAAGGTCGTCGCGGACATTTGCCGGGCCCACAATGCAGGCTGGACACTCGATTTTAAAACCGGGAATCATGTGCTGGTCAATGATCCTGACATGGCAGCGACTGCCAGGATCGCTGCGTCAGGCACAGTTGAAAGCCCCGGCAGCCTGACATCGGCAATCAGGACAATGGCAGGGGAGGATTTTTCAGAGTTCTCTATGCGGGTACCGTCATGTTTTGCTTTTATAGGAAGCCGGAGTGACGATAAAAAAACAGGGTATCCGCATCACCATCCAGGTTTTGATATTGACGAAAATGTGCTGGTAAAGGGTGCATCTTTATATACAAGGGTGGCTCTGGAGTTTTTGAAAAAGCCGGTTTGATTCATCATCGTTGAAGTCCGGAAGTCAAGTCGTTATACAAGGAGGCAAAGTGACAAAGGAAAAGTCTTTGGGCATGGGAACATGTGCTGTGTGGGCCGGAGAGGAAACTTCTCTGATGCAGCACGCCACACAGGTGCCCGTGGTGCACAGCGTGTCTTTTGGATACAAGGATGTGGACCAGTGGATGCAGGTGGCGCAGGGCAGGCAGAAAGGCCATATTTACAGCAGGAACACCAATCCCACTGTTACGGTATTCGAGGAGAAAATAAGCCGCCTCGAAGGGGCAGAGGCTGCCGTTAGTGCATCTACAGGCATGGGTATCATAAGCAGTACCCTCTTTTCTTTTCTGGTGCCGGGCAGCCGGGTGGTATCGGTCAAGGATACCTATGGGGGAACCCACAAGATTTTTAACGAGTTCCTTCCCAGAATTCACGTGGATGTGGCTCTTTGCGACACCACGGACCATGATGCAATCGAGGAGCAGATCGAAAAAGGCTGTGATCTGCTGTATCTTGAAACTCCCACCAACCCCACCATCAAGATTGTCGACCTGGAAAGGCTGGCCCGGGCCGGGAAAAAAAAGGGAGCTGTCGTGGTGGTGGACAATACTTTTGCCACCCCGATCAACCAGCGGCCGCTTAATTTGGGGGCTGACCTGGTCATCCACTCGGCCACCAAGTATCTCGGCGGCCATGCCGATGCACTGGGCGGTGTGGTATGCGGTCGCAGGGAATTGATAGATACCATCTATCATTACCGGGAGATAAACGGGGCCACGCTGGATCCAATGTCCGCTTACCTGCTGCTCAGGGGTATGAAAACACTGGCCCTGCGTATCGAGCGCCAGAACGAAAATGCATTGGAGGTGGCGCGGTTTCTGCAGGGCCATCCAAAGGTTGAAACCGTGTTTTATCCGGGCCTTGAATCCCATGCAGGACATGATATTGCCAGACGTCAGATGACAGGCTTTGGCGGCATGCTCAGTTTTACACTTGTCAAAAATTCTTTTGACGCAGTTGGAAAGGTTTTGTCCGGCTTGCGCTTTGCCCACTGCGCCGCCAACCTGGGGGCGGTGGAAACCATCGTGGGGCCGCCGGCCACCACCAGCCACGTGGAATGCACCAGAGAGGAGAGACAGGCCATGGGAATTCCTGAAAGCCTGATCCGGTATTCCACCGGCATCGAGGATGTTCACGATTTAAAACAGGATCTTGAGCAGGCCCTTGACGGGATTTGAACTGCCGGGGGCTGACAGCAGTTATCATTGGGCCTTGTAAAAAGATATTGTGAGGAAATCATGAAAAAGACAACAGTGAAAACAATTATCTTTGTGCTGATTATGGCCGTATGCATCGGTATGGTATCCGGGTGTGCCGGCAGCCGTTCCGGCCAGGTGTATTCCCGGCATGATGCCCGGCAGGTGCATGTGGTTGAATATGGGATTGTTGAATCAGTCCGCCCGGTCCGCATCGAAGGCACCCGGTCCGGTGCAGGTACCGTGGCAGGGGCTGTAGCCGGCGGAGTTCTGGGCTCCACCATCGGCAGTGGTACGGGCCGTGCCGTGTCCACCACCATCGGGGCTATTGCCGGTGCCCTGGCTGGTTCATCCATCGAGGAAGATGTAACGGCCCGGGACGGGCTTGAAATCGTGATCAACATGGATTCCGGCCAGACAATTGTGATCGTCCAGGAAGCAGACATCGATATCTGGCCCAGAGACCGGGTCAAGGTTCTGACCGGCCCTTACGGAAATTCACGTGTGACGCATTAATCAATTGACCTTTGGGGTTTCGTGGTTATACTGCAGAGTCTGGAAAATAACATTATGACAGCATAGGAACGCCATGAAACATAATATGCAGTACAATGAACGGTTGAGAAACATTGCCATTATCGCCCATGTCGACCATGGAAAAACCACGCTTGTGGATGCCATGTTCCGCCAGAGCGGCCTTTTCCGTGAAGGCCAGAAGGTGGATGAACGCCTCATGGACAGCATGGACCTCGAGAAGGAGCGCGGCATCACCATAGCCGCCAAAAACTGCTCGGTAATCTGGCAGAAAGTTAAGATCAATATCATCGATACTCCCGGCCATGCGGATTTCGGCGGGGAGGTAGAACGGGCGCTTTCCATGGCGGACGGAGCCATTTTGCTGGTGGACGCGTCCGAGGGTCCGCTGCCGCAGACACGGTTCGTCTTGAAAAAGACATTTGAAGCCAATTTAAAGGTGATGGTCATCATCAACAAGATCGACCGAAAGGATGCGCGGCCTGACGAAGTGCTGGACATGGTGTATGACCTGTTCATAGACCTGGATGCAACTGAAGAACAGCTTGATTTTACTTATCTTTATGCCATTGGCAGGGACGGCATTGTCAAGGAGCGTCTTGAAGATGATGTGCAGGACCTGACCGTCCTGTTTGAAAGGATTGCTTCTGAGATGCCCCCGCCTGCCTATGATCCCGAGGCCCCCTTCCAGATGCTGGTGTCGGATTTGAGTTATTCGGATTATCTGGGGCGGCTTGCCATTGGAAAGGTATTCAACGGCCGGGCCCGGTCCAGGGACAGCCTGGTCTGCATTTCAGACTGCAACGAGCATCTGCCGTTGAAGGTATCACAGCTCCAGGTGTATTCAGGCATGGGGCTGCTGGCGGTGGACGAGGCCGAAGCCGGTGATATTGTAGTACTTTCCGGCATGGAAAACGTTAAAATCGGTGATACTATCTGTACCAGTGACGCGCCCGTGGCCCTTGACCGGATTACTGTGGATGAACCCACCGTATCCATGCAGTTTTCCATATCAAACTCTCCTTTTGCCGGTATGGAAGGCAAATATGTCCAGTCCTCTAAAATCAGGGAAAGGCTTCACAAGGAAACCCTGATGAATGTGGCGATCCAGATTGCAGATACCGATGACAGGGATCGTTTTACCGTTATGGGAAGAGGAGAACTTCAGCTGGCGGTACTGATCGAAACCATGCGCAGGGAAGGTTTCGAGCTCTGCGTGGGCCGGCCGCGGGTGATCTACAAATATAAAAATGACGTCCGTCTCGAGCCGATAGAGCACCTGTTTGTGGATTGCGATGAAAGGTTCATGGGTGTGGTCACGGAAAAACTGTCCATCCGCAAAGGCAAGATGATGACCATGACCAATAACGGGAAAGGCCGTGTCCAGATTGAATTTTCCATTCCTTCCAGGGCATTGATAGGATACCGGGATGAATTTTTGACAGATACCCGGGGTACCGGTATCATGAATTCATTGTTTTTGGGTTATGAGCCCTTCCGCGGAGAGTTCGCCTCGAGGTTCACAGGTTCCATCGTGTCAGACAGAAACGGAAAGGCTGTTCCCTATGCCCTGTACAACCTGGAACCAAGGGGACAGCTGTTCATTGAACCGGGAACCCGGGTTTTTGAAGGCATGATCATCGGAGAACACAACCGGAATACCGATATAAACGTGAACCCCTGCAAGGAAAAGAAACTTACCAATATGCGCGCCTCGGGCAAGGACGAGAATGTGGTTACATCTCCGGTGCGGATCATGACCCTGGAAAAGGCCATTCATTTTATCCGGGACGATGAGATGGTGGAAGTGACTCCTTTGTCCATAAGGCTTCGGAAAACATTCCTGTCCGCCTCAAAAAGACAGGTACTCCAGGCCAAGGAAAAAAAATAGGATGCACGCTTTTTTTTGAACTTTTTTTACCAAAAGGTGTCTTTCATTAGTAGAGATGCAGGATATATGAAAAAATGTTGCAATCACCATAATGAAATGGAGGACACCATGAAAAAAATAATTACAGCAGCAGCAGCCGTCGTGTTTGTGTGCAGCCTGTCTGTTTCATCCGCCCATGCCGGGTCCGGGGACCGGATCGCGGAAGGTATAATCATAGGTACAGGCCTGGGTATACTGGGGGCTACCATTGTTCATGGGCTGGACAATGACAGGTCGTCTGTGCATGTTTACCATCAGAATTCCCGGCCCCGGAACAGCAGGTATGACAACGGGTGGAGATGGAATGAGCGCAGGTATGACAGCAGCCGCATCCGGTACAACCGCTATCAGTCCGGCGGTTACTGGGAGGTTCGAAGGGTCTGGGTGGAACCTGTATACAGGGAAGTCTGGGTAGAAAGACGTCATAATCCCCATCGAAGACACTGGAACTCAGGGCATTATGATCGACGGAATTCAGGGCGGTATGATCGACAGATTGTGCGTGAGGGGTATTATAAAACGGAAAGGGTCTGGGTCAGCCGGTATTGATGTGTATCAGGCCGGTTTCCGGATGACAGGGGGATGTGAAACCATTCAATACAGACCAGGAACACCAGTTGGTTTCCCGGTTGAAAACAGGACAGCAATGGGCGGTCAATACCCTTGTAAAACAGTATCAGGGAATGCTTTTGAAGATTGCCTACGCCATTACCCTGGACCGTGAAGAAAGCCTGGAAATCGTGCAGGATGTATTTGTGAGCGCCTGCCGGAACATAGACGGTTACCGGCAGGACGCCGGCCTGGCAGGATGGCTTCGCCGGATCACCATCAACGCATGCCTGAACTGGAAACGGAAATGGAAGCGGCGTTTCAAATGGCATCACCATCCCATTGAATCTGATGACGGCCAGTTGATCAGGGAAGCTGAAAAAGATCTGCAGACACCCGAAGACCATTATCGTGAAAAGGAGTTTGAAGCCATGATCATGTCACGTGTTGCCTGTATGCCGGAAAAAATCCGTACGGTTTTTGTTCTCAATGCAATGGAAGGAATGTCCTATGATGATATTGCCGATCATCTCAACATCAAGAGGGGTACGGTTAGCTCAAGGCTTCATCATGCCAGGAAACTGCTTATGAAGTCGCTGGATACAGGGGAAAAGAAAGGGACAACATGAAAACAGACTGCCGGACATATAATCTTGAACAGCTGGGACGATTTGCCGATAATGAGGCTGAGCCTGCCCTGCAGGCCCAAATAGCCCTTCACCTGTCATCCTGCGAGGACTGCAGGCTAACTGTCGAGCGCTGTTGCCAAATGAAAGAATTTGTTTCGCATGCCGTGTCAGCAAAAGCCGGCTCCATCGACACTTTGGGTCTTGAAGAAAGGGTTTTTCAAAAAGCTTTGGGATCAAAAGGCGGTGGTATTAAAAAAGTGTTTGATTATTTTTCTTCCAGGCTTTATTTAAAAATAGCATCTGTGGCCGCCATTCTGATCATCAGCCTGGTCGTCCATATGCAGTATGGACCTGTTGATACAGCGGGACCCAGTGCCATTGTAACATCAGTCGACGGGAGTATGTCTTCTGTCATGATATTTGAAACACAGCAAAGCAAGCATACCGTTATCTGGTTTTCCGAAACCTGATATCATGGAAGGAACAAAAGGCATGAGACGCTTTTGGATATTTTTTCTGGCAGGGACTGTGGCTTTCATGGCAAGTATTGTTCTGCCGGAGGCCATTTGTGCCTCAAGCCGGGTGCAAACCAGCGTAAGGGTAATTCATGCCTCCCAGGATCCCCACCATATCGATGCCTCGATCAGGGACCTGGCTGCTGAACTCGAATCCGTCTTCCGGTATACCGCCTATCGCCTGGTCCAGTCCAGGGCCATGACACTGGAATTTAACCAGAAGGGAAGTGTCGGCCTTCCCGGGGACCGGACTCTTATGGTGAATCCCGCCCGGATCACCGGCGGTCGCATTCAGTACCAGATTTCAATTCTCAAGGCCGGCGAGCAGATATTCCAGACCCAGGTACTGCTAAGGGACGGCGGCAGCATTACTATCGGCGGTCCTCGGTATGGAAACGGGTATCTTCTGTTCAATATTTCAGGCCAGGTCAGGTAACCTTAACCACCCTCCATTTGCTCCGGGACATCTCTGTCCCTGGATCGATTCAGCAGTTTTTACAATCTTTTTTACAAAATTTATTTTTAAGTGGAAAAAAACTTGACGGCACCATGGTGTTTTTTATACCATGTGAAACGCTGTTTCATATGGTTAAACAGATATTCAATATGGGAGGTAAATGTGTCTCAGGCAATAGAAATTTTTATTTCGGGAATAACAGGTGTTTTCTGCGGAATGGCCCTGTTATATATCTCCATAAAAATAATGGGAGTTATATCGAGTAAACTGGATACCGGAGAAAAGGAGAAAAAAGATGTTTAGCCAGGCATTGAGTATCTTTGAAAATTCCGGTTTTCTGTACCTGACTCCGGGCATGGTGGTGATGTGGTTGATAGGATTGACCCTGATTTACCTGGCGATATCAAAGCAGTACGAACCGCTGCTGCTGCTGCCCATCGGATTTGGTATCCTGCTGGCAAACATGCCTCTGGCAGCCCTGATGGAACCTGGTGAGGGCCTTTTATGGCGCTTTTATCATTACGGGATTTCGTGGGAAATTATTCCTCCCCTGATATTCCTGGGGCTGGGTGCCTTGACCGATTTTGGTCCCATGCTGGCCAATCCCAGGTTGATTTTCCTGGGCGGCGGAGCCCAGGTCGGGGTTTACGTGACCTTTTTTGCCGCCAACGCAATGGGTTTTTTTACATTGGAAGAAGCGGCGACCATCGGTATCATAGGCGGCGCAGACGGGCCCACCACAATTTTTCTGGCTTCCAAGCTGGCTCCCCAGTTACTTGGCAGCTGTGCTGTTGCAGCCTATTCCTACATGGCACTGGTGCCTATTATTCAACCACCGATCATGAAGCTGATGACCACTCAGGCTGAACGAAAGATCAGGATGCCGAAAGTGAGAAAGGTAAGCGCCCGGGAAAAACTGATATTTCCTTTGGTTGCAACGTTTGTAATTATCCTTTTGATTCCGGCTGCCGCACCCCTGATTGCCATGTTCATGCTCGGGAACCTTTTCAGGGAATCCGGCGTGGTGGAGAGGCTGACCAAGGCATCCCAGAATGAATTGATGAATATCGTGACAATTTTTCTTGGACTGCCGGTGGGTGCTACCATGAATGCGGAAAATTTTTTGAAAAAGGAGGTTATCTTTATTTTCATACTTGGACTGCTGGCGTTCATGATTTCCACTGTATCCGGAATTGTGCTGGCAAAGCTGATGAACCTGTTTTCAAAACAGAAGATCAATCCGCTGCTGGGCGCAGCAGGTGTATCGGCCGTGCCCATGGCGGCCCGGGTTGTTCACAAGGTAGGGCTCGAGGCGGACAAGAAAAACTACCTGCTGATGTATGCCATGGGGCCCAACGTTGCCGGAGTGATAGGTACGGTTATAGCCGCAGGCGTATTTTTGACACTTTTGACCTGATTGTCTTAAGGCACTTTTCTTTTTTCCACAAAGGCCGTACCGGCATCTTGCCGGTACGGCCTTTGTCTTTTGATGAACCTGACCCTTCTTGGTTGAAAAAATATCATGAAAATAATGCTGAAAATTTAGTTGAACTGTACAACTAAATTGGTTTGAAAAAGCCCGGTTAATGAGTTCTTAACTAATACAACTTATTAGTGAAAGTAAATTTGTGACAAACCTGTCAAAATTTTTTGCTTGACAAAACAATCAGTTGACCGCTATCTAATAGCTATGACATAATTACAACAGTCACGACTGCTGGAAAAGTTATTTTTCAAAGGAAGGAGAGGGGTGAATGTCAAAGAACACTTACTTTAAGCATGAGGGTCCGTGGTCTGATGCCAATGATCCGCTTTTATGCTCAGATACCGGTGACTGGAGGACCAAACGGCCGGTGGTTGACAAAAATGAATGCATTTTATGCGGATTTTGCGAGATTTACTGCCCGGTCCAGGTGATGGTGATGGTTGAAAACAGCCATTTCGAACCGGATCTGGCTTTTTGCAAGGGATGCGGGATCTGTGCCGTAGAATGCCCGAAGAATGCGATCACAATGGTATCAGAGGGGGAATTTGTTTCATGACGACAAAAGAACAATCACAGATCAAAGTGATCACTGGAAACGCTGCAGCAGCGATTGGTGCCAAACTTGCCCGCCCGGACGTGGTGGCAGCATACCCCATTACACCGCAGACAGAAGTTATCGAGCAATTGTCAATGTTTCATGCCACCGGCGAACTCGACTGTGAACTGATCACGGTTGAAGGTGAAAATTCTGCCATGAATTCCGTCATGGCAGCCTCCCTGGCAGGCGGCCGTGTATTTACAGCTTCTTCTTCCTGGGGTCTGGTATTCATGTATGACGCGATCCTGGCGGTTGCCGGTGCCCGTGCCCCGGTCGTAATGGTCAACGTGAACCGGGAAACTCCCGGTATCATAGCCGTTTCTTCCGGCCAGCAGGATATGATTTCAACACGGGATGCAGGATGGATTTTTACCATTGCTGAAAACTGCCAGGAAGTGATGGACCAGGTCATCCAGGCATACCGGCTGGCTGAAGATTACGATATCCAGCTGCCGGTCATGGTCCATTATGATGGCTTTTACCTGTCCTACCTTTCGGAAGTGGTGGATATCCCTTCCCAGGAATCGGTGGATGACTTTCTGTCCGTATTGAAAACCCAGCCGGAGCGGACCAGGCTGATTCCCGGCCAGAAGCTGGGTTGCGGATCACATGGTATCCTTGGCGGTTATCTGGAGCTGCGGCACAAGCACGTAAGCGCCATGGAAAGGGCCAAGGCAAAATTTGATGCCATAGACCAGGAGTTCGGAGACCGGTTCGGCAGAAGTTACGGCGGACAGGTGGAGGAATACCGGATGGATGATGCCGATGTGATCCTGGTGGGATCAGGCTCCATGTGCGGTACCATCAAGGCGGTGATAGACGAGAAACGGGCGGACGGTGTAAAGGCCGGCCTGTTGAAAATTCGCATGTACAGGCCGTTCCCCGGCGAAACGATCGTGGCTGCACTTGCAGGGAAAAAAGCTGTGGGAGTGGTTGACAGGAGCCTTTGCTTCGGGTTTGCGGGAGGTCCCATCTACACTGAAATAAAGGCATTCGAAACCCGTTTGAAAGGTGCGAAACTGATCAGTTTCATAGACGGCATCGCCAATACCGATATTACAAAGAGCAACGTGGAAAAAATGATTGACATGACATGTGACCTGTCTGAAAACAAAGAAGTACCGGAAGTGACATGGGTGTCCTATCCTGAAGCAAATGGAGGGGTTTGATATGGCTGAAAAAAAGAAAGGAAAACTGTCGCCGGTTATTGATTATAAAGCCCATGAAGACCCTTTTTCAAAAGGGGTGGCATTCTGTCCGGGGTGTGGTCTCGAGTTGCTGATCCGGTTCGTTCCCCAGGTGCTCGGGAATGATATCGTGATGACCGGCACACCATCTTGCTCCGCACCGGTCCTTTTAGGCCAGAACAATTTTTCATGGCATAAACTGTCTTATTTCGGCACCCTGATGACTGGTGCTGCGGCAAACGCAACAGGTCTTGTCCGTTATTACAACCGGGCGGGGATAGATAATACCGTGGTCTGTTTCAACGGCGACGGCACAGCGGCGGACATCGGGTTCGGCAACCTGTCCGGAGCGGCTGAACGCAACGAGCCGTTTATTTATATCTGCTATGACAATGAAGGGTATATGAATACAGGTATCCAGAAAAGCGGTACCACTCCCTACGGTGCTTCCACCACCACTACACCGGTGGCCAGGGCTTCGAGGGGCAAAAACCTGCGCCGCATGAGCCTGGCATTGAAAATGGCCATGTGCAAAATACCCTATACCGCCACGGCTACGTTGAGCAACCTGGATGACCTGGCCAAAAAACTGCTGAAAGCCAAAGAAGCGAAAAAACACGGGTTCTGCTTTCTTCACGTGTTTGCACCATGTACGACCGGCTGGGGATATGCGCCTGAAAATACCATAGAGGTCTGTCGCAGGGCTGTGAAAACCAATTATTTTCCCCTGTGGGAGGCCAACAACGGCAAAATAACCATGACAAAAGTGGTTAAAAACCCCAAGCCTGTCACCTACTACACAGAACTGATAAAAAAATTCAAACACATGGGAAAAGAAGAGCTTGAAATACTTCAGCGGGATTTGGATTATGAATACTGCATGCTGGGAGGATTGAGCGTACTTGAATCAGAATGCGTGCTGCCTGAATCCGGGTCATAAAAAAAGGAGACTAAAAAGACAATGAGTGAGGTTAGATTTCATGGAAGGGGCGGCCAGGGTGTGGTTACGACCTCTAAAATTCTTGCCAATGCCTTTGGGAGGACCGGGCAGTTCGGTGCCAGTTTCCCCATGTTCGGGTTTGAACGGCGTGGAGCACCGGTAACCGCATTCGGGCGGTTTTCAGACAAGCCGGTCAGGGAAAAAACCCAGATTTACAATCCAGATGTGATCGTGGTCCTGGATCCGTCACAGAAAAAATCCAGCCTGGTCTTTCAAG
Organism: uncultured Desulfobacterales bacterium; assembly: GCA_964397015.1. Taxonomy (GTDB): domain Bacteria; phylum Desulfobacterota; class Desulfobacteria; order Desulfobacterales; family Desulfobacteraceae; genus MADRE2. The sequence goes on from CAYNHL010000004.1 coordinate 48,742, forward strand.
GCTTGTTGCCCGGAGGTATGATGCTGTTGAATGATTCGGCAGATTCAACCGACATAACCCACGAGAACCTGGTTAAAATTGGTGTCATCGATGCCAATAAAATTGCACTTGAAGAGATCGGCCTGGCCATACCCAACACGGTTATAGCCGGGGCTTTCGCCCGCCTGACGGGCTTGATCGATATCGCGCCGGTTGAAGAGGCGCTGGATGACTTTTTCAACGGTTCCAAGCTCGAGGCCAACATGGTCTGTGCCAGGCGGGGTTATGAAGAAGTCAGGATAATTGACCTTTAAATTTGATAAGGAACAGGTCAACCATTGAATAATATATAATTAAAAGGAGCTGTTATGCCTAGATGGGGAATGGTAATCGATGTAAAAAGGTGTATTGGCTGCTGGGGATGTACAATTGCCTGCAAAGAAGAGCATTTTCTGCCGCCGGGGGTTTTTTTCAACCGGGTATTGATCGGTGAAACAGGAAAGTTTCCATCAAGCAGCAAGCTGATTTATCCGATTCTCTGCAATCATTGTTCCGAGGCTGCCTGTGTAGAGGCATGTCCGACCGGGGCTACCTATGTCAGGGAAGATGGTATTGTGGCCGTGGATGCCGACAAGTGTGTCGGCTGCAGGGCCTGTCTGGTCAGTTGTCCATATCAGCAGAGAACCTATTATGACAAAAGCGTCAAGGAAAAAGAATATTTTCCCGGACAGGGTAAAACCGAGCTCGAACTGATCGGGGAAAAGCTTTATCCCTTCAAACTCGGCACGGTGATCAAATGCAATTTCTGCTCGGAACGGGTGGACGCAGGGCTTAAAAAAGGTCTCAAGCCCGGAAAAGATGAGGAGGCCACGCCGGCCTGTGTAACAATTTGTCCGGTGAATGCCAGGGTTTTTGGTGATCTGGATGATTCCGACAGTGAAATCAACCGCCTGATCATGGAAAAAAAGGGAAAGCAACTGCGACCGGAATTCGGTACTGAACCGGCAGTCTATTATATTGATTAATAACAGGGGGAAAAATGACCTATAAAACAGATGAAATTTGGGAAGACAAATGGGTAAATACCACCTGTGGCGTATGCTATTGCGGTTGTGGTGCCAGAGTACGGGTGGTCAACGGGGTCCCGGTCAAGATCGAGGGAATCGAGGAGAGTACCATGGGTGGTACCGGATCAGGCCTTTGCGGCAAGGGAGTTGCCGGTCTGATGTATTATTTTGATCCCAACCGGATCAAGAAACCTTTGCGCCGGACCAACCCTGAAAAAGGGATCGGGGTGGATCCGAAATGGAAGGAAATTGAATGGGAAGAGGCTCTTGACGAAATTGCCACCCGTATGAAAAAGATCATGGAAGACGATCCCAATAAAATTTTATTCACCAACCAGACCATGCGGGCTTCCGACGGCCCCCACAATCATCCTTATTTTTATGCCCAGGCCTTTGGCATACCCAATAACGGCAATTTTATCATCGGCGGAGGAAGCCTTCACTGCGGGAATGCGGCTCACATGCTCGGTGGATTGATTCACGGTGCCTGGTCCATTGCTCCTGACTGGCGTTATACTAATTATGTGTTGAAATGGGGGTCCAGCAAGGGAACAGGTTCAGGGCATTCCGCCATGACCAACGCCCGCCTGCGGGCCGATGCCATCCGGCGGGGATGCCAGGAAGTGGTTTTCGATCCAATGGGTAATTTTGCCGGCGGAAAGGCTACCGAATGGGTGGCGATCCTTCCTGGAACCGACACGGCGGTGGGTCTTGCCATTGCCAACTATATTCTCAACACCCGGGGCGAGATCGATGAACTGTATTTGAAAGCCAAAACCAATTTTGTATACCTGATTCGTGAAGATGGGACCTTTGTCCGCCATGAAAAGAGTGACAAACCCCTGGTTTTTGACAACAAGGAAGGCAAGATCAAGGAATTTGACGATTCTTCCATTGCGTTCGAGGATTTTTCCCTTGAAGGGGAATATGAATACAACGGAGAAAAATGCCGCCCCTGTTTCATGGCCCTTAAAGAGCATCTCAAACAGTTTACCCCGGAGTGGGCCTCCGAGATTTCCACGGTTCCAGTCGGCACGATCCTGAAGGTTGCCAAGAACTGGGTGGATAATGCCCAGATTGGCTCCACTATTACCATTGAAGGAAAAACTTTTCCATACAGGCCAGTATCCTCGGTCACTTTCCGTGGATCCCAGGGTCATTCCAACGGAATTCACCAGGTGGCAGCCATTGACCTGATCAGCCAGCTTGTAGGATCCGAGGATGTGCCGGGCGGCACCATGGGGTGGCCGTCCAAACGCCGGAAATACCCCGGCGGGCAATATGAAAGAATGCCCAGAATCGGGGATGACGGCGTTCTGATCCCGGCTGTTTTTTACTCTCACGATCCCTGGCCGGTGCATAAGCCATCGGTGCCCTGTACCAATGCCGGGTGTGTGGAATTCTGGAGCCATTCGACCCTGTCCCACATTCCTTATGTCAAGGAGAGGGACTATATCTATGAAAAATTCGGCATGAAATCCAAACCGGAAATGATTTTCGGTATTTCGGCCAATTTTATCATAAGCCAGTCGGACTGGGATGTAGCTGTCCAGAACTTCAAGGACTGCTTTGTGGTACAGATGGATTTATGGGTCAATGAAACCGACCAGGCCATCGGGGATATTATCCTGCCGGATGTATCCTATCTTGAAAAAGACTGCTGGTCCTCTGAAATCGATGCCTTCTTTTTTTCAGGCAGCCCCTCATATGAAGACTGGTATGTCCATATGCAGCGCCCCGTGGCCAAGCCTATCGGCGAATCCCGTTTCTTCATGGATGTCTATATCGATGTGGCACACCGTGTCGGGGTCCTGGATAAATTCAACGAAAGCCTGAACCGGTATTACGGTATCACGGATGAAGAGCTCAAGATCAAGCCCGGGGAATACCTGAACTGGAAGCAGATCGGTGAGAGGGTTATGAGATGGGTATATGGTGCGGACAAGGAAAAGATTGAAGAGCAGGGATATGCCACGTGGCATAAACCAATCGAAGATGTCTACTGGCGCTGGAATACGCCGTCAAGGTGCCCGGTTTACATGGAATTTTTAATCCATGACCGCCGGGCCGTGGAAAAAATTATTGAAGAGACCAATTTTGAGCTGGAGCTCGACACAGACCAGTACACACCCATGCCCAGCTGGTTTGTCCCCACATCCTATGCCGAACTAGACCAGGAGTATGACCTGCTGGCATTTTCCTACCGGGATGTGCTTCATACCAATAATACAACGTTCCAGAATCCCTATGTGGATGAAGTATCCAAAATGTGTCCCTACACTTTTACCATTACCCTGAACAGCACCATGGCAAAAGAAAGGGGTTTCAAGGACGGGGATATAATCTGGATAGAGAACAAGTACGGTATCAAGGAAAGCGGTATTGTCAAGACCATGGAAGCCCAGAGTCCCAAGGTTATCGGTATCGCCGGACAGGGCGGCCTGTGGGCGGACGGACGGCCTATTGCCAAGGGTAAGGGGGCAAACTTCTGCAAGCTTCTGCCTTCATATCTCAGGCATTATGATCCAATTACCGGCAATATCGAAACATCGGTCGCTGTCAAGATATACAAAGACTAACAAGGAGGACTATTGCAATGAATACCGAACTTCATCACCACGAACAAACCATGTTTCCTCCTAACGGGACCGGGTTGAAACAGTATGAGTGGATGGTCAAGGCCACTCCCCAGCAGCAGTGGATTGAAAAAAAAGGAGTGTTTTTGTGGCTGGCCTTTTTCTTTTCCGAGATTGGGGCGGGCCTTTATTTTTTATCCCTGTTTTACCATTTCCTGCCGGGCCTGGTGTTAGGATGGCTGATTGCCCTGATTCTCGGCGGCCTGATCCATGTTCTATACCTTGGAAACCCATTCAATGCCTGGCGGATGCTGTTAAAGCCTCAAACCAGTGAATTGTCCAGGGGTATCTGGATCATTTTTGTTTTCGCAGCCTTGGGATTTTTACAGATGCTTACGGTCCCGGGCGGATTCAATATTGTATTCAATTTCATCATGGGGATATTGTGCCTGCTGATCATTTCCCACGGGTTCGCCACCATGAATGTCATCAGGGCACTGCCGTCATGGAGTTCGACCATGGTGCTGCCCCTGTCGGTTATTTCAGGGATATGGGTCGGCAGCCAGCTGCTGCAGTTCATGTTCGTTTTTTCAGGGCCCGGTGCAGCTGCACTTGAAATATGGTCCGAAGTATTCCTTTTTGTCTATATTGGTTGTATACTCCTGTACCTGTGGGGGACCTATCATTCAGATGAAGTGGCCAGAGAATCCATTGAAAATTTTTTCAAAGGCGATCTTTCAAAGATTTTTCTGGCAGGTGTGGCAGGACTTGGCGTGGCTCTGCCGTTGATCCTGACCCTTATTATGTGGGGGGGAGATACCAATGGATTCCTGATTTTCCTGAGGCTTGCTTCTGTTATTGCAGGTGATCTGGCTTTGCGTTACGTGATTATGAAAAGTGCGTATTATCGGCCTTTGCTTTAGTGTTTTGCGGCATTCAGCTGGCGGGCCAGAGTTCATATGAGGAATCTCAGGGAACGGCCCGTCTGCCTGGATTTTTTAGGATGTATCAATAACCGGGCCGGGAAATGTTTTTCCCTGGCCCGGTTTTAGATATTAATGGGGATACTATGACGGAAAACAAAGAAGGATCACTGGACAATGAAAGAAATCCTGCCATGGAAAAAACAAAGGTGAAGTTTGAAGTGTATGGTGAGGAAATGATTGAAAAGGTTGTCAAATCAAGCGGCAACAGCGGGCGTATTTATCTGCCGCCAAACTGGGTCGGTCACACGGTGAAGATTATCAAGGTTGAATAAAGGGGGTATTGAGTTGAACAATCAGGCATTGAACATAAGGGAAATTACCCTGGATGACACCAAGGATATTCAGCAGATCAGAGAGAGGATCTCTGAAGATGACGCCCATGTGGATTTTGACAAAATCATGAAGCAGCATGTAAGCAACGGCAATGCCAATTTCTGCCTGGCGGCTGAAATGGATGGCAGGGTTGTTGGTTACATGATCAGCACCCGGCTCTATGCAGGTTTCGGCTTGAAAAAAAGCGCATGGATCATGGCTATTGGGGTCGATCCCGAGTACATGGGCCAGGGCATTGGTCTGGCCCTGGCCAGAAAGATTTGTGACCTTTACAAAGAAAAAGGTATTGAATACATATATTCATCCGTATTATGGGACTCTGTGGATGTATTGTCCTTTTTCAAAAAACTCGGGTTCGAACGAAGCCAGTTTATCAACCTGAGAAAAAAGCTGTAATCCTTTTTTAAATTCCCAGGTAAGCCGCTCTGATTTCCTTGTTTTCCAGGAGATTGGCACCGGTGTCTGTAATGGTGATAACTCCGTTTTCCATGACATATCCCCGGTGAGCGGCTTTTAGCGCCAGGTTGGCGTTCTGTTCCACGATAAAAATTGTGGTTTTGTATTCCGCGTTGAGCTGTTGGATAATTTTGAAAATCTGTTTTACAATAATTGGTGCAAGGCCAAGGGATGGTTCATCCAAAAGCAGTACATCAGGCCTTGCCATCAGGGCCCTTGAAATGGCGAGCATCTGCTGTTCGCCGCCGCTGAGGGTGCCCCCTGCCTGGTTTTTTCTTTCCGCAAGCACTGGAAAAAGGCTGTATACAAAATCGATGTCACTGGATATCTCGTTTTTGTCGGTTCGAAGAAAAGCCCCCATGTCAAGATTTTCGGCTACCGTGAGATAAGGGAAGATCCTGCGGCCTTCCGGTACCTGGCATATTCCGAGCTTGACGATTTCATCGGTGGGCATGTAGGTGATGTCCTGGCCCTTGAAAACAATACTGCCTTTCTTGGCAGGGACAACCCCGCAGGTGGTCATCAGTGTCGTGGATTTGCCGGCGCCGTTGGCCCCGATCAGGGAAATGACCTCCCCTTCGTCGACATCGATATCAATTCCCTTGAGGGCGTGGATATTCCCATAATACGTATGCACATTCTTTAAGCTAAGCATCATCGTCGGCATCATCTCCAAGATAGGCTTTGATTACTTGTGGATTGCTTTTGACTTCCTCAGGGGATCCCTGGGCAATTTTTTTTCCGTAATCCACCACGTGAATAATGTCAGAAAGGGTCATGACCAGCTTCATGTCATGCTCTATGAGCAGAATGGTCAAGTCTTCGTTGTCCCTGAGCCAGACAATGAGGTCGATCAACTGCCTGGTTTCATGAGGGTTCATTCCTGCGGCAGGTTCGTCCAAAAGCAGCAGGAAAGGATCGGTTGCCATGGCCCGGGCAATTTCGAGCCGGCGTTGAGCCCCATAGGGAAGATTGACCGCCATCTCATTGACATATTTGTCAAGCCCGATTTTTTCAAGAATCCTGTAGCTGTCATCAATCACTTTTTTTTCTTCGGCCTTCTGCCGGGCCGGCCTGAGCATGGCACCGAGAATACCGGAATGAAGACGGCAGTGCCGGCCTATCATGACATTTTCAAGAACGGTCATGCCATGGAAGAGGCGGATATTCTGAAAGGTCCTGGCAAGGCCTTTTTCGGTCACATGATTGGGCTTGAGCCCGTTAAGCTTCTGGGCAGGCTTACCGCCGGGCGGATTGATCTCGATATATCCTTCAGCAGGAGGATAGATACCGGTTATGCAGTTGAAAAAAGTGGTTTTCCCCGCGCCGTTGGGACCGATCAACGCGGCAATCTGTCCTTTTTCAATGGCAATGTCCACGCTGTCAAGTGCTTTGAGCCCACCAAATGTCATGGTCAGGTTTTTTACATTAAGTATGGGTTTCATAAAATTATTCTTTTTGTTTTTCAAAGTGATAAGTCTTTCGTACCGCCTTGATCAGTCCATCCGGTTTGAATACCATGACAATGACCTGGAGTGCTCCAAACACGAGCATCCGGTATTCAGCCACGGCCCTGAGATATTCAGGCAGCAGGATCAGTACAAGGGCACCGGCAATGACACCGATGGCCGAGCCCATCCCCCCGATGACCACGACGCACAGAATGGTGATCGATTCCCATATGGTAAAGCTCATGGGATTGACAAAGGAGGTTTTTGCGGCAAACACCACGCCTGCCATGCTGGCCCAGGTGGCGCCCAAGGCAAAGGCGGTCAATTTGGTTTTGGTTTTATCGATTCCCATAGCCTGGCAGGCGATTTCATCATCACGCAGGGCAATCCAGGCTCGCCCGATGCGCGAATTCTCCAGGCGGTTCACAAAAAACAGGGTCATTATCACCAGTCCAATGATGATAAAATAAAGGTAAATTACCGAATTGTGCTGTTCAAACAGATGCCCGAAAAAGGAAGGTCCCGGAACGTTGGGGATCCCGCGGGGACCGTTTGAAAATTCATCCCAGTTTTCCAGGATTATACGGATGATTTCCCCAAAACCAAGGGTCACTATGGCCAGGTAATCACCCCTGAGCCGCAGCACTGGATATCCCAGCAGGGTTCCGAAAATGAACCCGAGCATGGCACTGATGGGCAGTACCATCCAGAAACTCAGGCCGAAATGCAGGTTGAGCAGGGCAAAGGCATAGGCGCCTACTGCATAGAATGCCACGTACCCCAGGTCAAGAAGGCCTGCCAGTCCGACCACGATGTTCAATCCGAGTCCAAGCATGACATATACCAGTGCCGAGGTCATGATGCTGGTGTGATACATTGGCATGACAATCGGGTATAAAATGGCAATTGCGAGAATGCCGACAAGGAAATAGGGTCTTAGTTTTTCATTCTGGATCATCCGGTGAACCAGCGGTATTTTATCGTCAATTTCAGTTTTTTGCCGTGCCTCTTTGACGCGTAGAAAATAGTTCCATACCAGGGATGCCAGAAATCCCAGGATGCCCATGTATGCGATATTTTCCCATCGAAAAACTACTTCGTCCCTGATGGTGTCAACCTTGATGACCATGATGGGGAAGGTCAGTACCATGAACCATAGTCCTATGAAAAACGACTGCTTGATATGATCTTTTGTAAACATGATTGTTACACTTTCTTTGTTTCTTTTCTGCCAAGGATTCCGGATGGCCTGAAGATCAGGATAAGCACCAGGAACGTAAATGCACAAACGTCTTCATACTCACTCCAGAAATAACCTGTGAAAAAACTTTCCGTCCACCCGAGAATCAGGCTGCCAAGCACGGCTCCCGGAATGCTGCCGATACCGCCGAGCACGGCTGCCACAAAGGCTTTGATACCGACCAGGAACCCGATGAAAAAGTTGATCTGACCGACATGGCAGGCAATCAGCACCCCGCCTATGGCTGCCGTGGCAGAGCCAACCACAAAGGTGGTTGAAATGATTTTGTTGACATTGATGCCAACCAGGGCAGACATGATTTTATCCTGGGACGAGGCCCTCATGGCCTTTCCGATCCTGGTCAGCTTTATCAGCATTCCAAGCAGGATCATGGTTATGACAGTAACGACAATAATGGTTATTTCAACAGATGTGATGATGTGGGCAAAAGGTTCCCAGAATTCAAAATCCGGGATAAGACTTTTAAAAGGCATGTAGTCCGATGTCTGGGCGAGCATAACATAGTTCTGCAAAAACAGGCTCATGCCGATGGCTGAAATTAGGGCGGAAAGCCGCGGGGCTTTTCTCAGGGGTTTATATGCGATTTTTTCGACTGTAAACCCGTAAGCACAGGAATAGACAACGGCAAAAGTAAAGGCCATGATGACGATTACCGCTGAATTCCATCCCCACAAACCCAGAACGCTGGATATAATCAACGCGGTCATGGCGCCGATCATGTAAATTTCACCATGGGCAAAGTTGATCAGCTCTATGATACCGTATACCATGGTGTATCCCAGGGCGATCAAGGCATAGATGCTGCCGCGCGTCAAACCGCCGAGGAATAGTTCTAGAAAATATACCGGGTCGTTTATCAGTTCCCTGATGCCGAAAAACCCGAGTATGCCGATTAATGCGACCCCTGAAATTATATATACCCATCGCATAAATATTTATTGGATACTCCTGAATATTTTAAAATTTTTAAAACCGGTCCTTTTAAAAACAGGAGCAGTAATAATATCAGATTATTATGCCCCTGTTTTTAATTGGATCACAGATCAGTTGACTTGCTGGTATTTGCCGTCAATTACCCTGTAAACTGAAAATCCGGCACCGACAACATCACCGTTTTTATCAAAGCTGATGGCGCCAAGCGGAGAATCCACCGTAATGGACTGCATTGCGGCATGCATCTTGTCATAGTCAAGAGAACCTGCGGTTTCAGCGGCTTTGGCAAGGGCCTGGACACAGGCATACGCGTTGTAGAAAAAGGTTCCCGGCGCTTCACCATACTTTTGCTGATGTTTTTTGGAGATTTCCTGGTACAGAGGGTTGCTGGATGTGTCATTGGGACCGGTGGCATAAACGCCGTCTGAGTAAATGCCGGCCAGGGTGACAAAATTGTCGCCGATTATACCGTCAGCGCCGAAGAAAATGGTATCAACCCGTTTCTTTTTCAGCAGGCCGACAATCTTTGAGGCATCTGAATGATAGCCGCCCCACATGGTGACTTCTGCATCTGACCGCTTGATTTTCTGGACAATGGCGGTATAGTCCACTGCTCCGGTGGTCACACCCTCGAACAAAACGATTTCAACACCGCCAAGTTCTTCAAAGTATTTTTTGGCCAGTTCCATCTGCCCTTTGCCATAATCACCCTTGTCATGAATCAGGGCCACTGTTTTGGCCTTGATGTTGTTCTTGACAAAAGATGTCATGAGCTCGGCCTGGGCGCCGTCATAGGAAATGGTCCTGAAAAAATTGGGGTGTTCCCCTGATAGGGTCAGATCATCAGTGGTGGATGCCGGAGAACAGACGATCAGACTGGCATCCTGGTAGAGTTTGTTGGCGGCAATGGTCGCGCCTGAGCAGACATGCCCGACGATCATCTGGGCGCCGTCAGATATGAGTTTCATGGCCATGTTGACCGCAATTTCAGGTTTGCAGACATCATCACCGATCAGCAGTTCGATTTTTTTGCCCAGAATCCCGCCCTGGGCGTTCAGGTCTTCAGCTGCAATCTCGCAGCCTCTTACTGCAGAAATACCATAGGGTGCAAGGTCACCTGAAATGACGCCACCAACCCCGATTTTAATCGTATCCTCACTGAATGCCGGTGCGGCGGATACCATCAATGTACACAATGCCATTGCCAAAAGTTTAACAAGTGCTTTCATTTTTACTCCCCTTCGTTAGAATTGCTGGTTAATACACCCTGGTTACAATAAAAATACCTCAATTTTTAATTGCAAGATGTGCATATATAAAATCAAGCCCTGACCTTAGTCAAGAAAAAAAGTGAGAACCGTTTAAGAAAAAAATAATATTCAATTAATGAAAACAATTGAAAAATAAGGTATATGCCTTGTCTATACAACATATGCAAGCTTATACATGGGTTCAGTGTCATCTTTGTACCTCACACTGTTTCAAAATGACAGGTGAAATGCCGCAAAAATTTTGTCTGGTAGGTTATCCTGTATCCTGGAATACGCTCCCGATTCCGCCAGACCTCCTTGATCACTTCAGCCAAATAGTCAAAATGGCTCTGGGTGTACACCCTCCTTGGAAAAGCCAGGCGGACAAGCTCGAGGGGCGAAGGCCGTTCGACACCCTTCTCATCAAAGTTTCCGAACATGACCGAACCTAGCTCCACTCCCCGTATACCTCCTTCGATATAAAGGGCGTTGACAATACCTATCCCGGGATACTGCAGCGGATCCATATGCGGCAGCATCCGCCTGGCATCCAGGAAAACTGCATGGCCGCCGCCCGGCCGGACAATTGGAATACCTTCTTTTTCCAGTTGCCGGCTCAGGTATCTGACCGTTGCCTGGCGGTATACCTGGTAGTCGTATTCAAGCGCTTCCATGAGCCCGACAGCAATGGCTTCGAGATCCCTTCCGGCAAGACCTCCATAGGTTGGAAACCCTTCCCTGATGATCAGCAGGTTTTTGAAATTTTCTGCCCACTGGTTATTGTTGCAGACCAGAAAGCCTCCGATATTGGCCAGCCCGTCTTTTTTGCAGCTCATGGTGGCCCCGTCGGCAAAGGAAAACATCTCTGTTGCAATGTCCATAAGGGAGCTTTTCTGGTATCCGTCTTCTCTTTCACGGATGAAATATGCGTTTTCGGCAAACCGGCAGGCATCGATGATCAGAGGAATACCATGGGGCTCGAGCACGGATTTTACCTCCCGGATATTGGCCATGGAAACCGGTTGCCCACCTCCTGTATTGTTTGTGACCGTTATCATGCAGAAAGGTATTTTTTCCCTGCCATGGCGTGTTATGCATGCCTTGAGGCCTTCTATGTCCATGTTTCCCTTGAAAGGTACGTCCAGTGTTGTATCGGTACCCTCACGGCACAGCAGGTTCACGGCTGTGCCCCCTACGTATTCGATATTTGCACGGGTGGTGTCGAAATGGCTGTTGTTGGGTATGATATCCCCTTTTTTTACCAGGGTCTGGGCAAGGATACCCTCTGCAGCCCGTCCCTGGTGGGTGGGGAAAATATGGCGCATGCCGGTGATGGACCGGACGGCGCGCTCGAAATTTTTCCAGGATCTGCTGCCGGCATAGCTTTCATCCCCGAGCATCATGGCCGCCCACTGCCTGGTGGACATCGCGCCTGTTCCGCTGTCTGTAAGCAGATCTATGCAGCAGTCTTCAGCATCTATGAGAAATACGTTGTTGTGTGCTTTTTCAAGTGCTTTGACGCGGTCTTCGCGGGAAATGATTTTAATGGGTTCAGTGGTTTTGATCCTGAACGGTTCAATGATTGTTTTCAATTTTTGGCCTCCATGGCTTCAAGGGAAAAATGGCGGTCGAACATGGTCATCAGCAAATCAAGAATTTTGTGGTAGGTGGGATAGTCCAGCCCGGGAATGATCTGCTGGGAGCCAATATAAAAACAGTACCTGGCCAGGGAAATGGCCCCTGCAAGGTCCGTATCGGGTGTTTTAAGGGAAAACATCTTTTTGAGAAAGCAAAGGCGCTGGGCATCTATTCGTTCCTGGAATTTTCTGGCCAGCGGATCCCTTATGGCCCAGGCCCTTATGGCCACCTCGATTTCCGCGTCAAGGTTTATACGGGACAGTTCAAGAAGCTTGGCATTGATGTTGTCAAAGGTTTTTTCCTGCTCACTGATTTTAATGATGTCAAAGGTCTGTTTTTCTTCCCAATGAGCAAGAAGTTGCTCAGAATAGTCATCCCTGCTCGAGAAATGATGATAGAACGAGCCTTTTGATTTGTTGAGTCTGCGGGTCAGGTTGTTTATGGTCAGGCCGGCAGCCCCGGTCTGTTTCAGGATGGCAAATCCTTCTTTGAGCCATTCGGTCTTTGTCAACCTTTTCATTTCCCTCCTGCCGGCTGTGAAGCAGGGACAGACCATACAGTATGGTATGTTTGCTTTTATCAACAAAACTGCACGAATTGTTTACCCATGTCAACAAATGAGCTAATTGTCAAGAAAATAATTGACTTTGACAAAAAAATTGATTTTGACAAGCATCCACGGAGCGGATATCTTTATGGTTATCGGCAATCTTGCCGGTAACCAGGCACAGGAAGCAGGAAATGCACTTTTTTGATTCACATTGTCATCTGCATGACAACCGGATTATAGACCGGGCGGCAGTCATTGAAAAAAGGTCTGTGCAGGCCGGTGTTCTGCATATGGTCAGCTGTGCCACCATGGAATCGAACTTTGAAACGACTGTCCACCTGGCCCGGCAATATCCGTCCATTATACCCTGCCTTGGTATACATCCCTGGTTTATCGGTTCAAGGACACGGCGCTGGCAGTCTGTGCTCATATCGGCCATTCAGCAGAACCGGGCCGGCATCGGTGAAACAGGCCTTGATTTCGTGGATAAATCCGTTGACCGGGAGGATCAGATAGCAGTGTTTGAAAAGCACCTGGCCGTGGCAAGGGAAATGCACCGGCCTGTCAATGTCCATGTGCGAAATGCATGGGATGCCTTTATCCATCTTATAAAGCGTATGGGGCCGCTCCCTGCCGGCGGTCTGATCCATTCATATTCCGGGTCGGCAGACATGATCCCGATCTTTGAAAAATACAACTGGCATGTCTCCTTTTCAGGCGCCGCCACAAGGCCGGGCGCAAAAAAGGTTGTAAAGGCTCTTCAGGCGGTTTCCCCGGACCGGATACTCCTGGAAACAGATTCACCTGATATTTTACCCTCCCTGCCAGGGCTGGTTTCCGGGGAGTTGAACGAACCTGCGAACCTGCCCGGAATTGCTGCTGTAGTTGCCGCAAAAAAAGGCATTTTTATCGACGTGCTGGCAAAGTGCACCTTTGAAAACAGCATGGAACTGTTTCGAGAACTTGCCGCGGGAAGGCGGGTATGATCGACCAGTTTTCACGAACCAGGCAGCTGATCGGGCAAAAGGCAATGGAGAAGCTGTCGGAGTCAAAGGTGGCGGTTTTCGGCCTGGGTGCTGTGGGGTCTTTTGCAACGGAAGCACTTGCCCGCTGCGGTATAGGGCAGATGCAACTGGTGGATTTTGACCGGATTGAAATCTCCAATATCAACCGGCAGCTCTATGCACTTCATTCCACTGTTGGAAACCGGAAAGCATTTTTGGCAAAAGAGCGGATAAACGATATAAATCCTGACTGCAGGGTGACTATCCAGTCCTCATTTGTCACTTCTGATTCCATACCCGGACTGCTCGAGCAGGACACAGATCTGGTTATCGATGCCATTGACGGTTTGAATTCAAAGGTCAATCTCATTGTAGAAGCCAGGAATATGGGACTTGAGGTGGTATCCAGCATGGGTGCCGCAGGCCGGCTGGATATTTCCGGGATCAGGACAGGTGACATAAGCGACACAAGAGTGTGTCCGCTTGCACGGATGGTACGGCAGAGGCTGCACCGTCGAGATCTGTATACAGGAGTAACCTGTGTCTATTCCATTGAAAAGCCCTTGAATAAAAAACCCTGCCGCGACAGCCGTCCGAAGGATACAAAAGTGGATTACGGTCATGGCCGGCCCAGGCCCCCCATAGGATCGATGCCTTATGTCACCGGGGCCTTTGGCCTGTACGCCGCAATGGCTGCAGTAAGCCTGCTGACCGGAATATCAGGCGGTCAGATGGAAAATAGCTGACAGGTAAAAAAGATGAATTCAAAAATGAATAAAAAGAGGCAGTTTTTTTCTGGACAGCCCGGCATATTGTGTATATCTTTTAAATTCAGGCAAATTGATAAAAAGGAAACAGGATGAAAAAATCAAGAATTATATTGGCATTTGTTTTGTTGTGCATGTTGCTTCCCTTCAGTGGATATGCCGGCAGCATCGAATGGAAGGCTTATGAAGAGGGAATGTCCGAGGTCAGGGCCTCGGAAAAAAAAGCGTTGCTTCATTTCTGGACCGACTGGTGTACCTATTGCAAAAAAATGGATGCCACCACATTTGCTGATGCCAGTGTCATAGAATATTTGAATGAGCATTATGTGGCAATTAAAATTGATGGAGACCGCCAGCAGACCCTGACCAGTGATTACCAGGTCAAAGGATTTCCCACCAACTGGTTTCTGACCGAAGAAACCGAAAAAATTACCCATCTGCCGGGATATATTGATCCGCAGCGATTTTTATTGATATTGAAATACATAGATACGGATGATTATCTGAAAATGCCGTTTCAGGATTTTGTCCAGTCCCAGTAAGGCTTAGGAGTGTGTTGTATATGGGAAAACAGACGTATATACGGATATTTTTCGGCCTGTGCATTATGATGATTATGGCCGGACCTCTATCTGCCCGGACCGCCTATGTAAGCAGTATTACCCAGGTTACCCTGAGAACGGAACCAGGGGTGGATCACCGGATTGTAGAGATGCTCAAGTCCGGTACCGCACTTGAAATCGTTGAATATCGAAAAGACTGGTCAAAGGTAAGGACATCCAGCGGAAACCAGGGCTGGATCCTGACCCGGTTCATTACGGAAGAAAAACCCAGGATACTGATCGTGGATGAACTGACAAAGAGCAACAGGGATCTTTCAGCAAGGATCGACTCCCTTGAAGCTGAAAACAGGGAATTGAAAGATGAAAATGCCAGGCTCACGGTGGTCGAACAGGAATACAATGTGCTGAAAAATGAATCTGAACAGTTTTTTGAGCTGAAAGAAAAATATGAGCAGATCAAGCAGGATTATGACCGGCAGGTGAAAATCATTCAATCGCTTGAAGAAAATCTTGCCAGTGACGACAAGATTTTCTTTTTGTGCGGTGCCGGAGTCTTCCTGGTAGGATTGATCCTTGGTGTCAGTGCCAGGAAGAAAAAGAAAAGCTCCCTGTTATGAGCAGGATAAAGGATACGGATTTTCTGGTCATAGGCTCGGGGATTGCCGGGTTGAGCTTTGCACTCAAAGCTGCGGCTCACGGCCGGGTGACCATTGTTACCAAGAAAAACGCTCAAAAAACAAATACTGCTCTGGCGCAGGGCGGCGTGGCCGCGGTTTTCGGAAAAGAGGACTCTTTCGACCTCCATATCCGGGATACCCTCGAGGCCGGTGACGGGCTGTGCAACCCGGAAGTGGTCGACATGGTCGTAAAGAACGGCCCCGAACGGATCAAGGAACTGGTCGAAATCGGTGCACATTTCAATAAACAGGGCAAGGGTCCATATGATTTTGCCATGGGGCAGGAAGGCGGACATTCCGTAAAACGGATCATTCATGCCCATGACCTGACCGGCAGGGAAATTGAAAATACCCTGATTGCCGCCGTCAGGGATCATGATAATATTACGGTACTGGAAGACCATATCGCGGTCAACCTGATCACCTATACTTCCAGCATCCGCAGCGGCCTGGTGACGACCTTTCAGGAACATTTCTGCTGCGGGGCATACGTGCTGGACAATACCACAGGGCATATCGAGACATGGCATGCCGGTATTACAATGCTGGCCACCGGTGGTGCCGGGAAGGTTTATCTTTATACCAGCAACCCGGATATAGCTACAGGTGACGGAATTGCCATGGCCTACAGGGCCGGAGCGTCGGTTGCCAACCTCGAATTTGTACAGTTCCACCCCACCTGCCTTTTTCATCCTGATGCCAAGAATTTTCTGATATCAGAAGCTGTAAGGGGTGAAGGCGCCCGGTTGATCGATTCCCGCGGAAATGCATTCATGCACCGTTATTCTCCCCGGGAGGAGCTTGCCTGCCGTGATGTGGTGGCCCGGGCCATTGACAGTGAGTTGAAAAAGAGCGGGGATGCCTCGGTATTCCTTGATATAAGCCATAAAGAGCCGGCTTTTATCAGGCGCCGGTTTCCAAATATTTATACCCGGTGCATGGAGCTGGGTATCGACATCACGAGTTCGCCCATTCCCGTTGTGCCGGCAGCCCATTACCTGTGCGGGGGCGTGGCTACCGATATCAATGGAAAAACAGATGTCAGCCGCCTGTATGCGGTTGGTGAAGTCGCCTGTACCGGTCTTCACGGAGCCAACCGTCTTGCTTCAAATTCCCTGCTCGAAGCACTGGTATATGCGGACCGTGCCTGTAAATCTGCAGTAGATGAATTTTCTTCACTGGATCTGCGTGGGACCCCGCAGCTGGCACCCTGGGATGAAACCGGGACCATCGACAGTGACGAAGCTATCGTGGTCTCCCATAACTGGGATGAAATACGCAGGCTGATGTGGAACTACGTAGGGATTGTCCGTTCGGACAAGCGCCTGCAGAGGGCACTGCGCCGCATAAAGACAATAAAGGAGGAAATCAATGAATATTACTGGGATTTCAAGATTGACAGCGATCTTATTGAATTGAGAAACATCGCCACGGTTGCGGAGCTAATAATCAGGTGCGCATTGATGCGCAAGGAAAGCCGGGGGCTGCATTACAACCTCGAGTACCCAAGCAGAGACGATGACAAGTGGTGCCGGCATACCATTCTGCATAAGAAACTATAGTATAAAAAACTATAAGGGTTCTTCCTTTCTCCCGGCTTTTTCTCCGACAAAAAGGGTGACAATGCCCGCGGTCATGGGTTTGAACCTGATATTCCTGAACCCGGCAGATGCCATTATCCGTGCGAATTCACGCGGCTTTGGAAAGCCAAGGACAGAGTCCGGCAGGTAGTGATAAGCCTGTCGGTGATTGGAAAACAATTCTCCGATCCGAGGCAGTATTCGTTTGAAATACAGAAGGTAAAGTGATTTTAGAACAGGGTTTTCTGGAGTGGTCAGTTCAAGAATTACCACCCTTTTCCCTGGTTTCAGGGCATTTTGAAATTCGACAAGAGCCTGTTTTCTGTTCATTATGTTACGGATACCGAACGCAATGAAGATGCCGTCGAAAAGGCAGCGGCCAAAAGGTAGAAAGAGAGCATCGGCATTGACAAGCCGGATTGGGGCGGATGGCAGGTGACCGGCCAGCTTCTTTTTTCCCAGCACCAGCATCCCCCGGGAAAAATCAAGGCCGGCAATACGTGCGGTGCCTCTGGTCTGAGAAAATATTTCAAGGGCCACATCACATGTGCCGCAGGCCACATCCAGTACCAGTGCGTTACCGGTCAGCGCAGCCGCCTTTACCATTTCCTTTCGCCAGTAAACATCCTGCCTGAGGCTCAAAAGGCGGTTCAAAAAATCATAACGCGGCGCAATAGCGTCAAACATGCCCCTGACAAACTCAAGTTCTGCATTCATCGTTGACAACCCTGAATTTGGAATTATTATAAGTTATTTATTTATGACGTTGGAAATTATCACACAACCGCTGTGAATACAAATGTAAACACGCTGGCAGTTTAAGGCATTCAATTATTATGATGGAAAAACGGGATTATTATGAGGTACTCGGGGTTGGCAGAAGCGCTTCCAGCCAGGAATTGAAAACAGCCTACCGCAAACTGGCTATCCGGTATCATCCGGACAAGAATCCGGGGGACAAAACCGCTGAAGAAAAATTCAAGGAAGCCTCAGAGGCCTATGAAGTTCTCAATAATGATCAAAAGCGCCAGATTTATGATCAGTTCGGGCACCAGGGACTTGAAAATTCCGGCCATTCAGGGCCCAGTGGGTTTGAAGATATTTTTTCCTCTTTTGGTGATATTTTTGAAGATTTCTTCGGATTCGGCAGCCGTGACAGGACCAGAGCCCGTGTTCAAAAAGGTACGGATCTTCGGTATGACATGAAGATCGATTTCATGGAAGCCGCTTTTGGAACGGAAAAAACCATCTCCATTCCAAGGCTTGATACCTGCACGGAGTGTGAGGGAAGTGGATGTCAGCCTGGAACTTTTCCTGAAACCTGTTCCCAATGCCAGGGAACGGGCCAGTTTATCCAGAACCAGGGATTTTTCAAGGTCAAGACCGCCTGTCCCTATTGCCGGGGAAAGGGAAAATCCATTCCCAATCCCTGTGCCAAATGCCGCGGCGGCGGCAGGGTGGAGGTTACCAAAAATGTGCAGGTCAAGATTCCAGGAGGTGTGGATACCGGTTCCAGGCTGCGGTTATCAGGCGAAGGAGAAGCGGCACCTACCGAGGGCGGAGTTCCGGGCGACCTGTATGTGGTCGTTAATGTAAAACCCCACAAGTTTTTTCAACGGGACGGCTCAGATATAATCTGTGCAGTGGATATTTCGTTCGTACAGGCGGCATTGGGAGATGAGATCAAGATCCATACCCTGACCGGCGACACCACCCTTAAAATTCCAAAAGGGACACAGTATGGTGATGTTTTCCGGCTCAGAGGGGAGGGTATCGCATCGTTGCGCAGCGGCCGCAGGGGGGACCAGATTATCAAGGTTATCGTGAAAACACCGACCCGGTTGTCACAAAAGCAGGAAACTTTGCTAAAGGAATTTGACAAACTGGATTCAAACAGAATTTCAAACAAGTTGAAAAATTTGTTCAAGAACCTGTAACCGTTCCATTCAAGTCAAGGCAAGCCTATGTTTGAATTAAAAGTCAGGACCCATTTTGCCGCTGCCCACCAGCTGGCCATGGTGGGACAAAAATGTGAAAATCTTCATGGTCATAACTGGAATATCGAGGTGTATGTTTCCGGTGAAAAACTTAACAGGGCCGGGGTGCTGGCTGATTTTGGCGATATAAAGCAGGCGGTCAGGCAGATCATTGAAACGCTTGACCACAAATTTTTAAACGAGCTGGAAGCGTTTTCCTCTGATCAGCCTACATCCGAAAGAATCGCTGTCTATATTGCACAGAACCTGACGCCCCTGCTGAACCGGATGGAGGACAGGGTAAAGGTCTCACGGGTGACAGCATGGGAGTCCCGGGACGCCTGTGCCACCTATTATCCGGATTGACCCTTAGTTCATTGGTTCTGCTGTAAAATCCGCCGCGCTGGGATGAGGCCTGTGGCTGCGGCTGAAACAATATTTCCGGCGACGCCGGGGCCGTCACCGGCCACGAACATGCCTTTTACTGCTGTTTCAAGATGCCTGT
>CAYNHL010000005.1:0-61962 GCA_964397015.1 uncultured Desulfobacterales bacterium
TCGATCCTTGTATTTGACGAGGTCATGACCGGGTTCAGGGTTGGAAGGCACAGCGCGCAGGGACATTACGGGATAACGCCGGATCTGACCTGCTTTGGCAAGGTTATCGGCGGCGGTCTGCCGGTAGGGGCATATGGAGGAAGAAAGGATATCATGGACTGCATCGCACCTACAGGGCCTGTGTACCAGGCCGGGACGCTGTCCGGCAATCCGCTTGCCATGGCCGCGGGTATCGCTACGCTCGAGATCCTCCAGGATGATGTTTTGTACGAAGATCTGGACCGCAGGACAGAAAAGCTGGTACAGGGCCTTCAATCGGCTGCCGACAAGGCATCGATCCCGGTCAGGACCGGCAGGGCGGGTTCCATGGCCGGACTGTTTTTTACCGATGTGGATGTCCATAATTTCGAACAGGCAAAAACCTGTGATCTGTCACGGTTTACGCGCTATTACCAGGGTATGCTCGCACAGGGTATTTACCTTGCACCGTCACAGTTCGAGGCGTTTTTTCTTTCAATCATGCACTCGGATGACGACATCGACCGGACCATAAAGGCCGCTGAACAGGTCATGGCCGGGTTGAATGAATGATCAGGTCGATCCACCTTACAGCCATATGCGGTACCGGCATGGGCACGCTGGCATGTATGCTCGAGGCTTCAGGATTCAAGGTCACAGGTTCGGATGTCAATATCTATCCTCCCATGAGCGAGCAGCTCAAAGAGCACAAAATACCTGTTTTTGACGGCTTTAAACCCGAAAATCTCGATCACGGCCCCGATCTGGTTATAATCGGTAACGCAATTTCCAGGGACAACCCGGAAGCCGTGGCAGTCATGGAAAGACAGATTCCTTACATGTCCATGCCCCAGGCGGTCAACAGGTTCATTGCCCGGGACAAAAAGATCATCCTGGTCACCGGCACCCATGGCAAAACCACCACTGCTGCAGTTATGGCGTACATGCTTTTTTGTGCCGGGCTCGATCCTTCTTTTCTGATCGGCGGCGTGCTCCTGGATTTCGGCTGCGGGTTCCGCATGGGAAAAGGGCCTTACATGGTCATCGAAGGCGATGAATATGACACCGCTTTTTTTGACAAGGAGTCCAAGTTTCTGCATTACGACCCGGATGTCACCATCATGACCGGCATTGAATTCGATCATGCCGATATTTTCAATGACCTGGATCATGTGAAGCAGGCATTCAAGCGTCTTATGGAAAAACTCAGGCCCCAGACCCTTTTGATCGCCGCATCGAACAGCCCGGAGATCGATGATATCCTGCCGGCTGCAAAGAGCCTTGTCACTCGATATGATGCACAAGGACAGGGAGCAGACGGGCATAAAGACGGCTGGCGCATGGAAAATTACGAGGCCGCGGACTCTATTGCCCGGTTTGACGTGTTCAACGGCAATGCCTTGTGCTGCAGCGTCCGGACACGGCTGATGGGGATGCACAACGCAGGCAATATCCTCTCCTGCATTGGTGCTGCAGATCATATAGGCCTCGATACCGGGCAGATCCGGACCGCTTTGGAGCAGTTCAGCGGTGTGAAAAGACGCCAGGAAATCATCGGGGTCAAGCGTGGTATAACGGTCATGGATGATTTTGCACATCATCCGTCAGCTGTAAAGAAAACCCTGGCGGCGGTGAAACCTTTTTTCAAGGACGGCCGCGTGATCGCAGTTTTTGAACCAAGATCCAATACAAGCATGCGCAAAGTTTTCCAGGCGGTTTATCCTTTTGCTTTCGAGCATGCCGATATTGTATGTGTCCGGGAGCCTTCCATGCTTTCCAAAATACCAGAGAACCTGCGCCTGTCGGCAAAAAAGCTGGTCGACGACATGAAAGACAATTGCAAAAGCGCCTTTTATTTTTCATCCACACAGGATATTATTAACTTTCTGGTGCTTGAGGCACGGGAAAAAGATCTTATATTGATTATGTCCAACGGAGGATTTGACAACATTCATCACAGGCTGCTCGCATGCCTGTGATGAAAAAACAGGTTATATTCAGGCTGTGCGGGGTTGGTTTCCTGCATGCAGTTTTGTACCTGTTCTTTGTTCCGTTCTGGGTGTATCCGGGGTATGGGACAAAAGGGGTGATGGCAGTGGTTGTATTCTCGATTATTTTAACGGTCCTGGTTCTGTTCTTTTTCAAGGACCGAAGGCAAGACAAAGGAGTGTAGGAAAATGGAAAAACTGGAAAAAATGGACTGGGATCCATCTTTCAGTGTCGATATACCGGAAATTGACGCGCTTCAGCAAAAAATGTTTGCTTTGTTCAACGTGCTGATTGATTTGAAAGAAAATGATTCTGAATTAAAAGACTGCACCAACATGATAGCTGAAATCAATGAGTACTGTAAATTTTATTTCAGCAAGGAAGAAGAGTATCTTAAAAAAGAAGGGTATCCTGATTATGAATCCCACTTGAGGGAACACCGGCAGTTTGTAAAGTCAACCATCGGGCTGAGAAGGGAAGTTGCCGAAAATGCCGACAACCTGACTTACGAGATGATACATGACTTAAGAGAATGGCTCAGGAATCATATTAAAAGAAGTGATTCTCTGTACGTGCCTTATCTGAGGATAAAAAGTTATATTAAAAACAGCGGCACAAGGAATTGAAAAAGAGAATTAAAGTATTGTAAATAAAAGACGATCAGATAGGAGAAGAAGCATAACTTTTAACCAATATTTTTTGTGATCCGATGACATTTGATTATAAAATAATACCGTATAAAAACGAAGCCATCGATTCTGCCAGCGGAATACGCGGATTTCCCGAGAAACGGAAAACCGTTACGCGGCGGTTCAAGAAAGACCGGCGCAAAAAAAAGGTAGATCGCCGCAAAAGCATACGTGACGGTGTTATTGTGAATTTGTCCTTTAAAAATGACCGCCGTAGAGGCAAGGACCGGCGTAATGTAGGCGGTACAACCTTCAGTGTCTGATCACGGCCTGAACAAAATACCATGTTTTGTCATTTTTTTCATAAGCGCGGTGTGAGACAGTCCCAGTGCGCCGGCGCATTTCCTGATGCTTGAATGACGGGGCAGTTCCGCGGTGATGACCGTTTTTTCAAAACTGCCCACCCGTTGTTTCAGGTTGCCTGAATAAGATCCCGGCGCAGGAGTCTGCGTCAGCCCCCTGATCGTTTGTTCTATTTCATGTCCGAACAGCACAGCGTTTTCATCGATAGTATCCAGGTCCGAAATAATGGCCGCCCGCTCGATTACATTTTTCAACTCCCTGACATTGCCGGGCCAGGTATGGTGCATCAGCTTGTCAAGTGCACCAAGGGTCAGCGTTTTTGGTTTGCGGCCGATATGCAGTGCGGACCGGGACAGAAAATGATCTGCCAGAAGCTCTATGTCCTCAAGCCGTTCCTTCAGGGGCGGCACATGGATCGGCAGCACATTGATCCTGTAATACAGATCTTCGCGGAACCGTCCTGATTTGATCAGCGATTCCATATTCTGGCTCGTGGCGGTTATGATCCTCGTGTTGACTGGTATTTCCTGGGTTCCGCTGATCCGCCTCAGGGCTTTTTCCTGGATGACCCTGAGAATTTTGGCCTGTGACCCGGGTGACATTTCCGCAATTTCATCAAGAAACAAAGTTCCGTGATCCGCAAGTTCGAACAGGCCGGGTTTTCCCTGTTTCCTGGCACCTGTGAACGCACCGGGTGTATAGCCGAACAGTTCGCTTTCGAGAAGTGATTCAGGCAGGGCGGCACAATTGACCGCGATAAAACTGCCGGGAACCTGGCTTTCAGTGTGAATCGCCCTTGCAAACAGTTCCTTGCCCGTGCCGGAGGGCCCCCTTATTGAAACTATGGCCGGAGTGGCTGCAATTTTCTGTGCAAAGGAAATTGCATCCATGATCACCGTGCTTTTACCGATGATGTCCGAAAAGGTCTGCATGGTAGGGCAGGCCACTTCATCGGCCAGTTTCTTTATTTCGAGCATGTTTCGCATGACTTCTACAGCACCGGTGATATCTCCTGCATGATCTCTTATGACAATACCTGTTGAAAAAAACTGGCGCCTGCTGTTTTCAGTTATAATATTCCGTTTTTTGTCATAGAATGCCTTTCCCTTGAGGGTGTTCAGCAGTGCATGGCTTTCCTGGGGCATGTCCGACAGCTTTCTTCCTATAATTGAGGTATCCTGCCAGCCCAGGATCTTCCTGGCCACCTGGTTGATGGTTGTGATGTACCCGTGCTTGTCTATGGATAGGATACCGTCTCTTATACTGTCCAGCACGACTTCCAGGTGTTTTTCCCTTATCTGCCTGGGCATGGAAAAAACCTGCCGGATATCGATCAGATCCGGAACCTGCTTGAGGGATTCAATGATTTCCATTGTGGGCAAAGATTGTTTTCCACTGCTGATCTCCAGGTAAATCAATGTGTTCTTGTCTTTGTTTTCCACTTCCATGGAAATGATATTGAGATCGTTTTGACTTACAATGGTGATTATGTTTTCAATGATTTTTTTGCGGTCACGGAATAAAAGCTCGAGCTTTAAAGCAGGCGGATTCATTCAGGGCCCCCCGGTTTGGTTTTGAGAATGTGCTGCGGCAGGCAGCATGCCAGGCCAACTTTAATAAAATCCGTGCAGCTTATCAACTGTTTTCCTTTTGTAAAAGATTTCTTTTCATGCAGGAATCTGGTACATAATGGGCTTGAAAAAAAAGGCGCCTTTCATATGAACAATGACATACCGGATATAAAATTTTTGCTTGAACAAGGGTATATTTCATACCTGGACTATTATTTCGCGCAGCACCTGGCAAGCCTTTCACCAGATACAGGTCCGCTGTTCAAGCTGGCATGTTCCCTGCTGTCCAGGGCGGTTTCCCGGGGACATGTTTTCCTGGATCTCGATGAACTTCAAGGAAATAAACTTGAGGTGATCGATGAAAAAAACCCTTCAGTCCAGCCGGTATGTCCGCTCAAACCACAATGGATCGATGCATTGACAGGATCAGGGCTTGTGTCAGGCACCACGGCAACCCCCCTGGTGCTTGAATCCGGCCGCCGGCTGTACCTGTCGCGTTATCATGATTTTCAGCAAAGGCTGGTTGACAATATCGTTCAGCGTGTATCGATCGAGGATGCACAAGACTCAGAAGAGGAGTTCAAACCTCTGGCAGATCCTTATTTCAGCGGATCAGACGATGAAAAACAGCGTTACAGCATGCAGAGACAGGCGGTTTTGAAAAGCCTGATGTTCAGGTTTTCCATCATTACCGGGGGCCCCGGAACGGGAAAAACCCATATCACCCGGATAGTCATGGATATCCTTGAAAAAAACCCGGCAGTTTTCGGCAGGGATCCTGCCATTTTATCACTTGCCCCTACCGGAAAAGCGGCAGCCAGGCTCTATAACGGAAAAACCATTCACAGGGCCATCGGAATCCAGGATCACAAACCCGGAATCAGACATCACAAGGACAATCCGGTCAAGTGCGACGTCGTTATAATCGATGAGGCTTCCATGATCGACATGGCATTGATGGTGCGCCTGCTCGAAGCCATTCCCCTCGAGGCACGCGTTGTCATGCTCGGAGACCCTGACCAGCTTGCGTCTGTTGAAACCGGCGCGGTTTTCGGTGATATCTGCCGGTCTGGTTCCATGTCAAGGTTTATCTCCCGCCTTGAATATAATTTCAGGTCCGAGAGTGACAGCGCCGTGGACCGGATGGCCCGTGCCATTCAAAATGGAGATGTTGACGAGATCAAGCAGAATCTGGCGCCGGGCAGACATCCCTCCATCAAGCTCATCGAGCCGGACAGCGATGTTCTCGGGGAAGCCGATGTCGCACCGCTGATACAGGAAGGTTACCGGCCCTTTTTGAATGAACATGATCCGGTGGCCGCCCTGGAACTCCTTGACCGGTTCAAAATTCTGTGTGCTGTACGCCATGGCCCTTCAGGCACGCATGCATTGAACCGGTACTGTAAAAATCTTTTGCGCTCGAGGCCCGATTCTGGTATACCTGACGGATTGTTTAAAAAGGCTGTCATGATCACCAGGAATGATTATTCAAAAGATCTGTTCAACGGAGATACCGGTATTTTTTTTATCGAGAATGACATGCACAAAGCAATTTTCAGACACGCGGACGGCCGGGTTCACTTTTACAACCCGGCCGGCCTGACAGGTTATGAAGACGCTTTTGCCGTCACGGTCCATAAAAGCCAGGGCTCGGAATATGATCATGTCCTGCTTGTACTGCCCCGGGCAGGGGCCGCCTTTTTGACACGACAACTGCTGTACACCGGTTTTACACGGGCAAGGCGGCAGGTAACCCTTGTGGGTAAAATGGATGTGATCCTGGAGGCGGGCGGCCGGGCATTGAAAAGACATTCCAACATTACCCCGCTCCTGGACAAACATATTGATATATAAAGGTATAGCTGTATGAAACATAAAAAAAACAGTAACTGGTTCGACCGGCTGTGGAAGACACTTTCGAGTGTCAAACTCGCGGTCGTGCTGCTTGTCCTGATCGCGGCCACGGCCATCATAGGCACCGTGATCCCCCAGAACAACTCTCCTGAGTTCTATGTTCACAATTACGGAGAAACCTGGTACTCGCTTTTTACAGCATTGAACATTGTTGACATGTATCATTCGGCCTGGTTTATCGGGCTGCTTTTGCTGCTGTGTCTGAATATCGTAGTCTGTTCCATAGAAAGGCTTTCCGCCACCTGGACCCTGATCTTTCCAAAAAGCATCCGTGTCCAGCCAGACCGGTACAGGAAGAAAAAAGATCTTGAAACCTTTCATATCGTTGCCGACATCAGGACAGCCATATCCCGGTGTGAAGCTGTGTGCAAAAAAAACATGTCCAGGGTCAAGTCAGAGGATACAGAAAACGGAAAGGCTTTTTATGCTGAAAAAGGCCGCTGGACAAGGATCGGTGTTTATTTAATTCATGCATCCATCCTTTTTTTCCTTGTAGGCGCCCTTATCGGTGCAATTTACGGATTCAAAGGGCAGATGCGACTGAATGAAGACCAGACCGACAACATGGTTGCGCTTCCCAAACAGCAGGTGATGACAAAACTTCCCTTCATGATTCGGTGTAACGAGTTTTCCGTAAGCTTCTACGATTCCGGTCAGCCGAAAGAATACCGGTCCAACCTCACCTTGATTGAAGACGGGGAGGAGGTGCTGACAAAAGATGTCCTGGTCAATCATCCTCTCAGGTACAAAGGAATCAATGTTTTCCAGTCCAGTTACGGGACGGCCACCCCTGAAACCGTGACCTTTTCCCTCCAGGACAGGGAGTCGGGAATGGTTTTTGAAAAAACAGTACAACAGGGGCAGACCCAGGACCTTCCCCAGGGGAAGGGCACTTTTGTTTATGAAGGGTTCATGTCCAGTTTCAATTTCCGGGGTCACAATATCGGGGATGTGTTTGTCTGCACCATCGAGGCAATCGATGCAGAACCGGTTCAGACCATTGTTCCGATCGAATTTCCCACCTTTGACAAGATGAGAAAAGGAAAATTCGTTTTTACCGTATCTGATTTTGAAAAACGGTACTATACCGGCCTGCAGGTCACGAAAGACCCGGGGGTCTGGTATGTCTATTCCGGATTCATACTGATAATCGCAGGCTGCTGGATTACCTTTTTGATGTCCCACCAGTCGGTTTTTGTCGAATTGACTCCTGAAGACAACGGAACACGGGTGGCCATATACGGGACCGCCAACAAGAACAGGCAGAACATGAAGTCACAACTGCGCAAAATTATAAACAGTCTGAAAGGATAATTCTTTATCATGAACAGTTCCAACGCGTTGTCCTATGCAACCTTTGTCTATGCACTTGCATGTGTTTGCTATATCGGTGCCTGGAGTTTTAAAAAAGAGATTATTTACAAAATCGGAATGGCGGTACTGATTATTGGGTTTGTGCTCAACACCTCCGGCATCCTTCTTCGCTGGATCGAATCCTATCAAATGGGGATCGGCCGGGCCCCGTTTTCCAATATGTATGAATCCCTGATATTTTTTGCCTGGACTATTGCGGTATTGTATATTTTTGTGGAGTTCAAGTACAATGAACGTATAATAGGGGTCTTTATCACACCGCTGATTTTTTTGACCATTGCCTATGCTTCTTTTGATCCGAATATCAGTTCAAAGATATCTCCCCTCCTGCCCGCGTTGAAAAGCAACTGGCTCATAGCCCATGTAATCACCTGTTTTCTTGGATATGCTGGATTTACCGTGGGGTTCGGATTCAGTATCATGTATCTGCTCAAGGGCGGGGACAAATCTTCGGGTAACTGGCGCGACAGGCTGCCGTCACTGGATCTTGCAGATGAGCTGACCTACCAGATGATAGTGTTCGGGTTCGTGTTCTTGACCATCGGGATCGTGACCGGATCAGTCTGGGCCAATTCCGCCTGGGGGACCTACTGGTCGTGGGACCCGAAGGAAACCTGGTCCCTGATCACCTGGGTCGTTTATGCGGTTCTTCTGCATCTTCGTCTCATGAGGGGCTGGCAGGGCAGATCGATCGCCTGGATTTCAATTATCGGTTTTCTTTGTGTTTTGTTTACCTATTTCGGTGTAAATTATTTTTTAAGCGGACTGCATAGTTATGCATAATTTAAAATATCTTGACAATAAAATCAGATCTTAATATAGAATAACGCAAACCATGACCCACTGGAATAGATTGCAAAAGCACGTGCATAAGCCTTTTGCAATAGATATAGTCCCTGCCTGACAAAGGGATAAAACGGCTAATGTATCACCAACAATATTAATTGATGGAGTTTTCATGAACGAAATAGAACAGAAAACTGAAAATTGTAGTGGCGACGGTTCTGGTGCAGACACTGCCATGGAAAAGAAGGCAAAAGATGACAAAGGCCTCGGGCTTGGTGTCATTTTTTTTATTGCAGGCTTTTTGATATGTTTTCTTTCCGGGTGGCTGCTTTTTCCAAAGCTGCTTTACTCGCAAAAAGAGCAGCCGTTCAACTTCAACCACAAGCTTCATACCGAAGAGATGGGAGGGTGTGACGCCTGCCATTACCTCAGGGCGGACGGCACGTTCAACGGGATACCCAAGATGGATTCATGCCTGGATTGCCATTATGAAGAACCACTTGGAGGTACCGAAGCTGAAGTTATTTTCTGTGAAGAATACATAGCCACTGGAACTGAAGTTCCCTGGCTTGTATATTCCCGTCAGCCCGATTGCGTGTTCTTTTCACATGCAGCCCATTCACATGGTAAAAACCCGATGGACTGCCAGGAATGCCATGGAGATATCGGTGATTCCGAAACGCTCAAACCCTATGAAGAAAACAGGATTACCGGTTACAGCCGTGATATATGGGGTAAAAGTATCTGGGGAATAGAAAAGAATACCTGGGACAGTATGAAAATGGATGTTTGCGCAAAATGTCACAAGGAGCAGACCGGCAGTCAGGGGGCTTGTTTCCAGTGTCACAAGTAGATGGTCCAAACAAGGAAATCAACACACTTTAAAGAGGAATAATTCATGAAAGTTGATAGAAGAAGTTTCTTGGGATTGGGACTTGGCGCAGTCGCAGGCGTTGCAGTTTCACCGGCTGGTGTGAAATTGACCGATGATATTTCCATCTGGACGCAGAACTGGTGGCTGACTCCGGTGCCCGAAGACGGTGAAATCTCCTTTGAGCCTACGGTTTGTAATCTTTGCCCGGGGAAATGCGGACTCAATGTCAGAAAAATTGAAAAACGGCCTGTCAAGGTTGAAGGCCTCGAAAAATTTCCGGTAAACGACGGCGGTGTCTGCATGCACGGAATCTCCGCCATCCAGTACCTTTATGAACCGGCCAGGATAAAGACACCTTTGAAACGAAGTGGTGAAGGCTTTGAACCCGTATCCTGGGACGAGGCCATTGATATTGTCAAGCAGAAACTGGCGGATGTCAGGGACACGGGATCGAGTGACAGGCTGGCCTGTGTTGCAGGTGACGACAGCGGGTCTGTCTCTCAACTGTTCAAGCGGTTTGTCACGGCTTTTGGTTCCAATAATTTTCATACCATGCCAAATCTTGAATCAATGCTTGAAACAACGGCCAAAACCCTCCACCAGGAGGATGCCACCGTTGCCTACGATCTTGAAAATGCCGGCATGATACTCAGTTTCGGGGCCGGTCTCCTGGATGGCTGGGGATCACCGGTAGCCTGCTTCAAGGCCATTGCCTCACGGAAAAAACGGCAGGCCAAACTTTACCAGATCGAACCGCGGCTGTCCAACACGGCTGCTTCTGCCGATCGATGGATACCCATCAAACCCGGGACCGAAGCCGACCTGGCCTTAGGAATCTGCGGGGTGATTCTCAAAGAAAAAATGTTCGACTCAGATTACAGTTACTATTTCGGCACGGGATTCAGTAAATTTACAGCAATGTTGCAGAACCAGTATTCCGTTGAAGCGGTATCGGCTGTCACCGGGGTGCCTGCTTCCACCATAGAGCAGATTGCCAATCTCTTTGTCAAATTCAACAAATCGACAGCTGTAGCGGTGTGCGGCTCTGGAAAAGCCAATGACGCACTCAGTCTCAGGGAGTTTGCAGCGGTTCATGCCTTGAATTGCCTTGCAGGGAATATCAACAAAAAGGGCGGCGCATGGATTCTTCCGCAGCTCAATGATTATATCGATATGCCTGAAGCAACCCTGGACAGCGTTGCCGGCAAAGGCCTGGAAGTACCGAAAACCGGCAGCGGTGTTTCAGATTTTTTTTCAACCATTACCGCGACATCCAAACCGGATATCGACGTGTTGATGGTCTACAACGCCAATCCCTGTCATGGCCTGAACGACGCTCAATATATAAGGGAAGTTGTAAAGAAAATCCCGTTCGTGGTCAGTTTTTCTTCGGTCATGGACGAAACCGCAAAGCTGGCGGATGTCATTCTGCCGAGCCATATGTGCCTTGAAATGATGCAGGATCTGCCTTCCGGGTCCGGAATGGCAAAGCAGGTGGTCGGACTTGCCAGGCCGGTTGTAGATCCTTTGTTTGATACGCAGAATCCGGGAGATACCATTATTAAGATAGCCAAAGCCATGGGGGGCAGTATTGCGGAAAGTTTTCCATGGAAATCCTATGATGCCTGTGTCAAGAAAGTTACCGCCGGTATCTGGAAAGCCCTTTCCAAAAAAAGGCACGTGGTGATTACGGACAAGGCGCCTTCAAAAATGCCGTCTGTGGATTTTTCCTTTCTGGCAGCCAATCCTGGAAAAATCGAGCTGTCGGGTGACACGGCTGAATACCCGCTGGTTTTGATCCCCGTGGACAACATGAGGATTTCAACAGGTGCCCTGGCTTCTTCACCCTTTGCCATAAAGACGGTGGCTGATACGGTGATCCTTGGCAATGACGGGTTTATCGAAATCAATCCCCAAACAGCAAAATCCTTGAAAATCAAACAGGGAAGCACAGTCAGGATAACCACTCCCAACGGAACGGCAAAGGTCAGGGTCAATCTTTTTGACGGAATAATGCCGGGGTGTATTGGAATGGTACAGGGGCTCGGTCATGACTTTGACAACGAATACGTGGCCGGTAAAGGCGTTAATGTCAACGATCTGATTGCCCCTGTATTTGAAGCGGGTTCAGGACTGGACGCTGCTTTTGGATCAGTTGCGAAACTGTCCAGGGCTTAAATTCACCCAAAATTGCTAAAGAGGTTGTGATGACACAAGAAAATAATCACCAAAAAGCACACAAGTACGGAATGGTTATTGACCTGGACAAATGCACGGGGTGCGGTTCCTGCATGGTTGCATGCATGTCGGAAAACAATGTTTCGTTCAAAAAGGATGAATCCGATAAAAAAGACAGCATCACCTGGATGAAAGTCTATAAACTCACCAATGGAAAACCGTTTCCTGAAACCGAAACCTGTTACCTTCCCAGGCCCTGTCAGCAATGTGGCGGAAAAGGAGATCACGGTCATTCTCCATGCGTATCAGTCTGCCCGGCAGTTGCCACGGATTATGATTTCACCACCGGTATTGTCAGCCAGATCTACACCCGCTGCTTCGGGTGCAGATACTGCATGGCGGCCTGTCCATATCATGCCAGGTATTTCAACTGGTGGGATCCCAAATGGCCTGAGGGCATGGTAAATTACTTGAGTCCCAATGTTTCTCCGCGCATGCGGGGCGTGGTCGAAAAATGCAGTTTCTGTTTTCACCGGTACCAGCTTGCCAAGGAAAAGGTCTATTATGAAGGGCGGGAGCGTGTCGAAGACGAGGAAGAATACCAGACCGCCTGCACCCAGGCCTGTCCCTCCGGTGCCATCGTCTTCGGTGACCTGAACAATCCTGATCACGAAGTCTATAAAATCGTCAGGCCCAATCCCCATCCGGAACCCTATAATCACGCGGTAGTCGGGAAATCCCGGAATCCCATAGTGTTCAGGCTGCTGGAAAGACTGGGGACCAACCCCAAGGTGTACTACATGTCCGAACGGGAATGGGTCCGCAAACTCGGTGATAACTACATCGATGATGAATGGGAAAAGGCTAAAAATCATCATGGCTAACTTATCCAAAATATTTGTTAGGAGTGTATAAATATGGATTCTGCATTAATACCTGAAGGTGTCAAGCGCTGTTCTTTCCCGAAGTTTATACTGGGGATAGCGATTGTAAGCGTCGTTCTTCTCTGGGGTGTATATGCCATGGCCCTTTGCTGGATAAAGGGATTGAACCAGACCGGAATGAACGACTATTATGGATTCGCCCTGTGGATATGGGCGGACCTGGCGGTTATCGCCATTGGCGGAGGAGCTTTTTTTACAGGGCTTTTAAAATATATATTCAAGGTCGATGAGCTCAAGAATATAATCAATTTTGCAGTTATCATAGGGTTTATCTGTTACAGCTCCGCCCTGTTGATACTGGCCATCGATATCGGGCAGCCCCTGAGAGGATGGTTTATTTTCTGGCATGCCAACGTGCATTCCATGCTGACAGAAGTTGCGTTCTGCCTGTCATGCTATTTTGCCGTGCTCACTATCGAGTTTATTCCCAACATCCTTGAAAACCGTCAGCTGGACAAGGTGCCGTTTTTTCACAACCTGAGCCACAACATGCATGGGATAATGGCGATCTTTGCCGCTACCGGCGCGTTTTTGTCCTTTTTTCACCAGGGATCCCTTGGTGGTGTTGCCGGTGTTCTTTACGGACGTCCCTTTGCATTTCGTGAAGGCCTTCTGGTATGGCCCTGGACATTCTTTCTTTTTACCTGGTCCGCAGCAGCTTTCGGGCCCTGTTTCACCCTGCTGGTTACCAGGATCACAGAGGCCGTGACCGGGAAAAAGCTGGTCAAGGAAACTGTTGTCAACCTGCTGGCAAAAATTTCCGGGTGGATGATAGTCACCTATCTTGCAGCCAAGATAATTGATACCATATACTGGGCATTTGTCACATCCCCGGGTCTGGGCTTCAAGGTTTCGCATTTTTATACCGATAACGGGCTTTACGGCTGGTGGATACTGTTTGCTGAAATTATCCTGGGAGGTCTTGTTCCAGGACTGCTGCTGGTATTTAAAAATACCCGGGAAAACCCGAAATGGCGGCTGCTGGCAATCGTACTCGGCGTAATCGGCGTCTGTCTAAACCGCTGGGTCATGGTGCTTCAGGTGATGGCAGTACCTGTCATGCCGTTTGACCAGTGGGCGATGTACATGCCCACATGGCAGGAAATAGCTACAACTATTTTACCCGTTGCCTACGGCATTATTTTGATCGCCTTTGCCTACCGCTACCTGCCGGTGTTTCCTCAGGAAAAGGAACTGAACAAAGTCGCTGCGGAATAATGTAACAATAACAGGAGAAATCAAATGTTTCCTTTTAATTTTGAATGGGCTTGGGATGCAGCACACCTGGTTTTTTTCGGCGGATTTTGGTTTGCCATTTCAATTCTTGGTGCCGGAATGACATTCTGCATTCTAAAGTCGGTATATGATACAATTTACGGCAACGATACCAGCGAACATCACTGAATTATAGACGGTTGCCGGTTGTTTTTTTAAAGTTAAACGAGTGTATTTTGCGTCCCTCTTGAATTTTTAAGGACCCTTAAATACGCTCGTTTTTATTCCGGATCATTTCTGAATGGACAATGATATGATGACGGTATAATGATGACCGAGATTTCAGGACAATTGGAACGGGTGACCTTTGCCAGCGAAGAAACCGGGTTCTGCGTCTGCCGGGTCAAGGTTAAGGGAGAACGCAAGCCGATAACCGCGGTAGGCCATATCATCAATCCCTCTCCTGGTGAGTTTCTTGTCATGAAGGGAAACTGGATCCGTCATCCCAGGTACGGGGAGCAGTTCCAGATTGAGACCTGTCAAACAGCGGCCCCGGCGACACAGGCCGGGATGATCAAGTATCTTGGTTCCGGTCTGATAAAAGGGATCGGTCCTGTAATGGCCAAAAGGATCGTTGGAAGATTCAGGGAAAAAGCCCTTGATGTAATTGAAAACGATGTTGATCAGCTCAAGCAGATCAATGGTATAGGTGCCAAACGCATCGGTAAAATAAGGCAGGCCTGGGAAGAGCAGAAAGAAATCAGGCAGGTCATGGTTTTTCTGCAGTCCCATGGCGTCAGTTCCGGGTATGCCGCCAAAATTTACAAGCAGTACGGCAATGACGCGATTTCGGTTGTCCAGGCCAACCCCTACAGGCTTGCTGATGATATCTTCGGCATCGGTTTTTTGACAGCCGATAAAATTGCTGGGCAGCTCGGCATCAGTCCTGATTCCGATATACGCATCCAGGCGGGAATAAGGTATGTTCTCCACAAACTTTCCGACCAGGGCCATGTGTGTTACCCCTTCCCGGACCTGGTATCCAAAACTCTCGAAATGCTCGATGTTCCTGCCTTGTTGATTGAAAAGGCCATCGATGCCTGCAGCAGGGAAAAAAAGGTCACCATTGAAACGGTTTCTTTGCAGTCGTCTGGTGAAGCAGAAAATCATGACAGACTGGTTTTTCTTACAAAGTATTATTTTTGTGAAAATGAAATCGCCATCCGGCTGAACCGTTTGAACATCACGCAGAAAAGTTTTGCTTCGATCAATGCCTCAAAAGCTGTTGAGTGGGTTAATTCGAAGTTATCCATAAAACTTGCGGACAAGCAGGTTGAGGCTGTCAAAACAGCGGTTACTGAAAAAATTCTGGTGATTACCGGTGGTCCGGGAACTGGGAAAACAACGATTATAAACGCTATTTTGAAGATTTTCAGGAAAAAAGAGGCGCGGGTACTGCTGGCTGCGCCCACCGGGCGTGCGGCCAAGCGGATGAGCGAGACTACCTGGCACAGGGCGGTAACGATACACCGGCTGCTCGAGTATTCCCCAGGGATCGGCGGATTCAAGAAGAACAGGAAAAAACCGCTCAATTGTGATGTATTGATCATAGATGAAGCATCGATGGTGGATACCATATTGATGTACCACCTGATGCAGGCGGTCCCGGATACGG
This sequence comes from uncultured Desulfobacterales bacterium, assembly GCA_964397015.1. Lineage (GTDB taxonomy): Bacteria > Desulfobacterota > Desulfobacteria > Desulfobacterales > Desulfobacteraceae > MADRE2. The sequence goes on from CAYNHL010000005.1 coordinate 15,531, forward strand.
CTATCCTGATCCTGGTCGGTGACGTTAACCAGCTGCCGTCCGTGGGGGCAGGTAATGTTTTGAACGATATCATTTCTTCAAGAAGATTTCCGGTCGTCATGCTGGATACCATTTTCAGGCAGGCACAAAAAAGCCTGATTGTTGTCAATGCCCACAGGATCAACCAGGGAAAATTCCCGGTCATCGACAATAAGAGGGAGAAAAGCAATTTTTATTTTATCAAAAAAGAATCCCCCGAGGATGTAACCGCTACCATCCTGGATCTTGTTCAAAGGCGGATTCCGGATCGTTTCGGTTTTGACCCGCTTGACGATATCCAGGTGTTGACACCAATGCACAGGGGAATTGCAGGTGCTTCAAATCTCAATGTTGAACTGCAGCAGATTCTGAACCCCCATCCTGTCAGGCTGACCAGGGGGGCCTGGGAATTCAGGGTAGGGGACAAAGTAATGCAGATCAGGAACAATTATGACAAGAACGCATTCAATGGAGATATTGGAAGGATAATCAATATCGATCTGCAGGATCAAAAAGTCATGGTCCGTTTTGACGGAACGGATACGGAGTACGATATCACAGAGCTCGATGAAATCGTTCTGGCCTATGCCGTTTCCGTTCACAAGTCCCAGGGATCTGAATACCCGGCTGTCATCATTCCCGTGATCACCCAGCACTATATCCTGCTCCAGCGGAACCTGGTATACACAGCTGTCACCCGTGGAAAAAAACTGGTCGTCCTTGTCGGGACATCCAGGGCCCTGGCTATTGCAATAAATACGGCAAAAGCCAATGACAGGTATACCCGGCTTTCCTACCGCCTGCAGTGACGATTCCGGTTTTTTGATTACCTGCGTTTTTTAAAACCCTGCAGGATCCAGTAGATCGACCAGAAAAGCAGTACCGGTACCACGCCTATAAGAACAAAAAGATGGAAGTTCTGTGCCCATGGGCGGACAACGAACAGGGTAACTGCGGGAAGGAAGATCGAGATAACGATAAAGAACCTGAGAGAGGCGGAAAGATTCCATTTTTTCATGGGCCGTGATGAAGTGGCCCGTCCTGATTTGAAAAACCGCGGTAGTATCAGCAGACAGATTATGATCAGGATCAATATGAGAATTTCACTTACACTTGCCAAGCGCTTTGCCTTTCATTCTGGTTTAATAATGCCTTATTTCAAATAACTGGCTGTTTGTCAATTCCAATACTGCCATTAACTGCCGGGACCGGTCATTAACTGTCTGTGCTGCAGGGTAAACAGGCTTGAACATGTGCAGCCATAATATCAAGTGTCATGTCAGGATGTGAAATATGGGGGGCATGCCCGCACCGCTCAAGCAGGACGGTTTCGGCATCAGGACAGTGCCGGCGGATGGAATCGAGCTGGGAAATTGTACCATATGGGTCATGGCTTCCCTGTATGGCCAGGAACGGTACATCGATACGCGGCAGGTATTTTTCAATGTTGAAGTGCACAAACCTCGGGTGCAGCCAGGTATCGTTCCAGCCGTAAAACGCACAGCGGGTGTTGGAGCCATGGTATCTTTCCAGTCGTGATTCAAGGTCTTTGTTTTCGAATTTTTCCCTTGCTTTTTGTATGGAGTTAGTGCACACAGGCTCGCAGAAAACGTGCGCGGCCAGGGTTAAAAGTCCGGCCTGGAAAGGATCGCGGTAATGGCCTGAATAGATGAGTGCAATGGATCCACCGTCCGAATGACCTATGAGAATATAGGATTCTATACCGGCTGCCTTTATCACTTCCGGCAGAAAACCGATGGCCTGGGTGTGCATGAAATTGATTTTCCATGGCAGCCGGCACGGGTCTGATTTTCCATATCCCGGCCTGCTGTATACCAGGGCAGGGCAGCCGGTCCGCCTGGAGAGCCTTTCAGGAAAATCTTTCCAAAGCGCCACACAGCCCAGGCCTTCGTGAAGAAAAATCAATACCGGCCGGCCGGTATTGAATGTGCCGTGATATGCCACTTCTATTTTTTTTTTACCAACTGTCAGGTAGTCCGTCATGGTCTTTTTATCACATGTGTTTTGACAAAAAATCATATGCAGACTGGATTTCTACGAATTTGCGGTTTGCAAGCTCCTGAAATTCTTCTCCAAGATGAGATACCTTGTCGGGATGATATTTTTTTATAGCTTCCCTGTAGGCAGCCTGTATCTGTTCTTTGGTGGCATTGGGAGAAACACCAAGGATCTGGTGGGGGGTGAGGTTTTCCCGGCCCGGTCCATTGCTGTTGTCTTGTGTTTTCTGTCTCTGCCGAAACGAAGCTGACGCGGATTCTCTTGACCTTGAGGCCCCTGTTCTTGACGATTGAGTTCTCTGGCTGCCGGATGTGGAATAGAACTGCTTGAACGTATTGAACAGTTCCTGGATTCTTTTTGGAAAAAAGCCGGGCAGCTGTCCTGTTTTGAGTATATAAAAAAGAAGTGTCAAGATACCCAGGTCGTCCAGGTATCCAAGGTAAGGCAGCAGATCGGGCACAAGGTCCAGGGGGCTGATAAAATAGGCCAGGCCGAAAAGGATGAGGATAATTTTAAAAAAAAGACTCATTATAATTGATCAACGGTTTTGTTTGAGTACATCTATCATTGTATATACAAGTGTGTCGTGTTTTTCAAGGCTTTTCAGCTTTTTGTGCAGGAACACAACAGCATCAAAGGTGCCTTTGACATAAATATCACGTCCGTTTACATTGTGGGTGATCTGGAAAAAAGAAGACCCGTCGTCTGACTCAAGGGTGTATGTGTGCCAGCCGTGACCTTCCAGGTGCTCAGTTGGTATCTTCCAGATATTTTCCTGCCGTATCGGATCTCTTTCAAGTTCGATATCATCCATATCGAATTTCATGCCCAGTTCGTTGAAATACTGTACCATTGCTTTGGCCGTACCGCTGGTATCGGCCTTTTGCTTCTGGTGACTTTCCTTTACTTTCAGTTCATATCCTTCAAAAAGACCTGGAAACGTTTTTGCGCCGTATTCAAACATGGCCTGGAGCCCGACAATCTGTTTGGCCATGTTGGGAGCTATGACAGCCGGAACGGTACCCTGCTCGACCAGTTTGAAAAGTGCCTCCCGGTCGCCGCCGGTGGTTCCGAGCACAAAAGGTATCCGGTGTTTTACATATAAGCTGACATTGTTGACCGCAGCATCGGGGTGGGTATAGTCGACAATGATCGGGTTGAACCTCTCTTGAATGTCATCAAGAGCCTTTTCGGCATTTTCGGGCCTGACCAGCTCGATCACATTTTCATCTATCACTACCTCAGGATCATTTATGTCAGGGCCGGTCAGGGAGAACGGCACCAGTTGAAATCGTTTGTCCTTCAGGGCAAATCCGGCTGTTTTCCGGGCCATGTTACCCGGCAGCCCGTTTACCATTACAAAAATTGTGTCCATGTCTCAAGCCTTTTTTCTATCATGGTTGACAGTTGAATCAGTTTCGGGATCCTGGATGTATCCGCATTTGAAAGGGATGTTTTCAAGGTGCGGGCGGCCTTTGGGATATACTGCAGGAAAAAGGGTTTGTTCTTTACTGTGCCCAGGTGTGAAAAAGCTCCAAGAATCTGGAAATTTCTCGTGATACAGCAATGGTAAAAACAGTTTTCAAACTCCTTGTGCCAGCTGTCAGGTGAATCTGGCATGTATCTTTCAACGGCATATGACAGCAGATGTGCCCTGATATCCCCGGATAATTCCACGTAGGGATCGATCAGCAAGGATGCCAGGTCATACTGGATTGGGCCGATCCTGGCTGCCTGAAAATCGATGAAATAGACCCGGTCATCTTTTATCATGATGTTCCGCGACTGGCAGTCACGATGCATCAGACCTGTCATAGGAAAATCAAGCGCCCGGCCTGCGATGTAATTGAATTCCGCCTCGTATTCAGAGAACGAAACATCCAGGTTCAACAATCCTTTTACAAATGCATCCATGAAGTAGCGGCACTCTTTTTCCATTATAAGGGGAACATCGTAATACCTGCTCTGGTATGCCCAGCAGGGGTTGTAACGGTAAAAACCGTCACGGGAAAACTTGAGCAGCTCATCGCATACAGCCTTGTAAAGGGTGATGATACTTTCAAAGGATTTCAGGGACCGTAACTTGAGATCCAGCCGTTCATCTCCCAGGTCTTCAAGTGCTATCATGCCGGAAAAACTGTCATGGCCGATAATTTTCGGGACTGAAACCCGCCTGTCATGCAGGTGGCACCCCAGGTTCAAAAAGGAATCAAACTCATCAGGTGCCTGTGTGTTTTTTATACGGATGCCGTGGTCGCAGATTATGGCAGACCTGTTTTTTATCTTAACCCGGTACCATATCCGGTCCGATCCGTCCCCTTTGAGCTGTATGATTTGAGGTTTATGGTAAAGGGGTTTATCGAGTGCACGGGCTGCCAGGTGATCGAGGGCACATTTAGAAAACCTTTCAGGGGTTCCGATATCGGCCCAGTAATGATCCTTGAAAACCTTGCCCCGGACCAGATCCCTGTCCATGAGCTTTGTGTAAAGGGAAATGGAGGATCTGTAATTGTGGGCACCAAGGTGCTCGAAAATATCAGGGGACAGGACCTGGATGCCGGTGAATGCAAGAGAGGATTTATCATCGCTGAACGAACGGATAAATCCTTTTTCATCCATACGGATTTTGTTGAACTCCGGGCAGGAATGAAGCGCAAGAGTCGCAGTGCATAGATTCTGCCGGTGTTCATGCAGCAGCTCTTTGAGGTCAATGGTGCAGACCACGTCTGCATTCACCACGAAAAAATCCTGGTCATTCAGATGGCTTTCAAGATTGGCGATGGCACCTGCAGTACCAAGTATATCGGGTTCATGCACGGTTTCAATTTCTGCTTTGAAAAACCGGCTGCAAACAAACTCTGTAATCTGTTCATGCAGGTGATGGACATTTATATATATATGTGTGCACCCCGCATTGACAAGGTTGTTGATCTGCAGTTCGAGTACGGGCTTTCCCAGGATTTTGAACAGGGGCTTGGGGACTGTCGTGGAATAGGGCATCAGCCTTTTCCCGAATCCGGCTGCAAGAATCAGGGCTTTCATGTTACCTTATTGACAAAGAGAGCAGCCGGTTGAATATCCGTTTGTAAAATTCGATATTGTAATGATCCTGTGATCCGGTTACGCCGTTGTTCATGAAGTACCGGCAGGCGTTTCGATATGTGATCAATGACAACGATTCCTTGAGTTGAATGGTTTTCCGCTTGTAGAGTTTCAGGCCGACGGCATAAACTTTTTTTGCCCGTTCCTTGTCATCGGTTTTATGATTTCTGGGTTTTTTTTCAAAGTAGCACAGTGCGGCATAATATGATTCGAGAAAAGGCTGCAGAAATGCGGCAAACCACTTGAGCTTCCTCAAGCCTTCCGATGTGAGCTGGAAGCGGTCCGGCGTATTGACATCCGGTACTATGATGCCTTCGTTGATAAAAGCGTTCAGAGCAATCGTTATGTTGTGCTCGCTGGTGGTATCTTCGTTAAAGGAAAATTCATCCATGAACATTTTTTCAAGAAAATTGAAACGCTGGATGATATCGAGGAGGGAAAAGTTGAACCGGTCGGCTTCTAGTATGGCAATGGCGGTATAGGCCGGAATTTTGAAATAGGAAATGGCTGAATTCTTGTAATAATCCAGGATGGCCCGTTTGTTGTTTTTAATGATAAAGGCTGTATTGTCAGTAATCTCCTCTTCATCTTCATCCGCCAGTTCAATGAAGTTTCTTGACATGAACATGTGAATTACAGTGTTAAAACTGGCTTCCGGGTCAATAACAAGGGTATCGGCCAGTTCGGCCTTTACAAAGTGCAGCAGGTTCATGTATGTGGTGACCCGGTTCATGAGCTGGGTTTTCGAGAAGCTGTTTCTTGTACAGTTCAGAACGCCGGCTGCAATAAGGCCGTGTGGGGTAACTACCACGCTGCGGTTGATGGCGTCGATCAGTTTGTAACCCAGGCTTTTGACCATTGCGTTATATTCGTCCGGACTGGTCTTGTTGATATCGACATTTTTTTTGGTACAATAGTCTTTGAGTGAAATCGGTTCTTCAAATTTCATATAGACCTTGCCGTATTTTTTTTTCAAAAACTTTCTGGCCTTGACCAGGCCGGACAGGGTTTCGGGATTTTTCTTGCCTCCCTCGATTTCCTTCAGGTAAGCATCTTCTTCAAGCACGCGGTCATATCCGATATAGATCGGAACAAAGTACAGGTTTTCACAGGCTTTGTTCTTATAGGTCTGGATGATCATGGATAACCCGCCGAGCCTGGGAGGAAGTGTTTTTCCGGTCCGGCTCCTGCCGCCCTCGATGAAAATCTTGATGTTGAATCCCTCTGAAAGCAGTTTTCCAAGGTATGCGGCAAAAATTTTGGAATACAGTTCCGCACCCTTGAAAGTACGCCTTAGAAAAAAAGCGCCTCCACGCCTGAACAAGGGACCCAGCGGCCAGAAAGACAGATTCTTGCCGGCCGCTATATGGGGGCAGGGCATGTTGTTATGAAACATTATATAGGGTAAAAGCAGGTAGTCAAGGTGACTCTTGTGGCAGGGCACCAGGATAAGCGGAGCGTCTTTGGAGGCTTCCCGCATCCGGTTTATTTCTGCCTGGTCGACAACGAATCCGTCAAAAATACGTTTGAATATCCGGGTCAAAAGCATACTGCCCAGGTTGATAATCTTCAGGTTGTAATTGGCAGCGATCTCGGAGATATAGGCAGCCGCTTTTTTGTGAGTTTTCTTCAAAGGCAGGTTTTTCCGGCTCGAATAGTCTGCAAGGTATTCGCGCAATGACTTGTCCGTTAGGATGTCTTCAGTGATTTCCTGCCTTGAGATCAAGGTCGGCCCTGTAATGCTTTTTCGCTGGCGGTTGATTATGTCAACCAGGTAGCTTCTTAGCCGGTGTGACTGGAATTCGGCGTCCAGATTTTTGACATCCGGCCTGTTTAAAAAGGCTTTGAGGTCGATTGGATCAGAAAATTCCACCTTGATCTTTTCACTGTTCCGGATGACTGATATCAGGCGTTTGATCTTGCCCGGACGGTCACTGGTGCCAAAAACAACATCCCAGAATCCCGGATCTTTTGGTTCCGGCTTGGAGCTGAAAATAATATCCTGGGGAACCAGGAAAATATTCTGGTCACAGCTTTCCTGCAGTGAAATCAGTATGGCAAGCGGGTCGGGAGTTGCCAAAACAAAGCGTTTTTGAAAATCCTGTTCTTCGATCAGGCTGATAAAACCCGCTCTGCCTTCCAGCAGCACCTTACGGATATATCCCGAGGAATAGGGATCCTTGAGTTTGAAGTTGGAAAAAAAATAATCCAGGTGGGCCAGCAGCATCCGGAAAACACGCCTGGCAGGCAGCAGGAAAAAAAACCGGTAGTCAAACCCGATCTGCGGGTAGGGCAGCCCCAGGTTTTTCAACCGGGTATGAAAAAACAGAAAATTGTACAAAGACTTATATTTGCTGGTATAAATGACTATGTCCCCGGGTTTGATCCCGGACAGTTTGGCAAGATTGCTGTCATCGATGATCAGCCTGGAGGTGAAATAATGGATAATCCTGCGGGTCAGGAATCCTGTGTTTCCAGGATAAAAACAGGTATGGTAATCGTGTGAATTTTCAAGCAGACAGTTGATGTAGCGCCGGACACGTTTTTTAATGCGGGCACCGAATGCTGTCATTTTTGAAAAAAGAGCCATCTTCGATCCTTGAATATTTATTTGTGGTAATGCCAGTACTGTGATCTTACCAGTGATTGACATAATTATCAAAGCTCGTTGTCAATGGCAATATTTATATTACCTGCCGCCTGCCACTAATTGGAGAATAGGCTTGATTTACACCGCCCTGTATGGTATCAGTTAATTTTAATTTCGAGCTTGAATCAGGACATTCAATATCAATGAAAATATTCTTGAGCAGTTTCATTTTAGGAGGGTAAAACATGAAAACATTAATTGGCGGAGCGATTGCAGTTCTTCTCGGTGTTGTGGGTATTGCAGTGTGGTGGTCACAGTTACTCAATCTTCTGGCAGGTTGCATCCCGCCCGTACTTTTGCTGGGCGGCGGTCTGGCCCTTTACCTCGGGTTTGACGAACTCAAGGACAACTGGAAAAAAGAGGATGGTATCGACCCGGTCTCCCCTGCTGAAACAGTTGATACAGATGATGAAAAAGCCAAGATAGCCAAACTTGAAAAAGAGCTTGAAGAGCTGAAGAAAAAAGAAAGCTGATAGTCCGATCGCTAAATGGGACAGGTTGTCCGGCAATTGCCGGCCCTGTCCCAAGATAATTCGACTCTACCCGTCTTTTTCTATGGCTGAGGTTGCCAGGAAATCCGCTATTTCATTTTCCTTGATGCCTGAATGCGCTTTCACCTTGATTACTTTTATATCCTTGAATTTATTCATCAGTTCTTTAATTTCGTTGATCAGTGCCGTATTTGCCCTGGCTTTCCAGTTCCGGGACAAAACGCCGATGCTGTAGGATGAATCCGTAAAGATCCTGACCGGTATATCGTACCGTTTCAATTCTTTCAATGCCGTGAGAATGGCAGTCAGTTCAGCTATGTTGTTAGTGGCGGTGCCGATGCTTTTCGATATTTCCTTTTTATGATTTTTGTAAAGAAGCAGGACGCCGATACCGGAAGGTCCGGGATTGCAAGATGATGCCCCGTCTGTGAAAATGGTGATTTCATCCGGGTCGAACGTAACTGTTTTAATGGCTTGAGAGTTTTTTCTGGCTTTAGCTTTTTTTCCCACAGAAGAGTTTTTTTCAGAAGAGCTTTTTTCTCGCTTTTTCCCGGACACCGCCTCTTCGACCGGTTTTAAATTTTCCGGTTTGACCTGGTATTCATAATCCTGTTCCAGATTGTATTTAATCCTGACTTTGCCGGCATCGACGGCCAGTTTTCCGTCTGCACGGGTGGCGGCCCAGACCTTGTTGCCCTTGAAGCTCATCCTTTTGAATTTTCCGGCTAAATCCTTTGAATCACTGCTCATAGAGAAAAAACTTTCCGGCATGTTCCCTAAAGTCCTTCAGGGCCGGCTGCCATTCTTTTTCAATTTCCCGTACAGGCCGCATGGCCTCCAGTTGCTGCCTGACCTGTTCAGAGCCTATGATCAGATCCATGGGCAGTTTGTCATATACATATTCATAGGGTGGATTTTTGTATTGAAAATCGGTTTTGAAGTGTTTCATGACCGCCTGCAGCAGGACAAGGGAGGCATAATAAGGTTTGTATACATTTAAATCGGTTATATGGATGAAAAAACCATGGCATGGATGGTTGGCGAATTTACCGGAAGTGGGTTCAAAACACACCCTTCTCAATACAGCGCCTTTGATCTGTTTTTCAGTTTCGTTTTCAATGATGCCCTGGTCCAGGAAAGGGGCGCCGAACTGTTCAAAAGGCATGGTGGTTCCTCGGCCCTCGGATAAATTGGTTCCTTCGAAAATGACCTGGCCCGGGTATACGTATGCACTTTGGCAGGCCGGAAGGTTTGGTGACGGAGCGATCCAGGGAAGACCGGTGTCATGAAAGTACATGCCGCGTTTGTATCCTGTCATGGGAATAGTGGTAACCTTGCAGCCCATGCCGGCAGTGTCGTTCATAAAAGCGGCAATCTCGCCCATTGTAAGGCCATACCTCATGGGAACAGGATAAAGGCCGACAAAAGATGCACACGAGGGATCGAGCAGGTTGCCCTCTGTCTGTGTCCCGCCCAAAGGATTGGGGCGGTCCAGGATGATCACGGGCTTGTTCATCCGGGCCGCCAGCTCAAGACAGTATGATACCGTGTAGATAAATGTATATACGCGGGTTCCGGCATCCTGGAGATCGACAATCAGAATGTCCATTAAATCAAACATTTCGGCAGTGGGTTTGCGGCTTTGGCTGTAAAGACTGAAAACCGGTATGTTCAGAACCGGGTGTTTCAGGTGGCCTGATTCCACCATGTTGTCCTGCTTTTCGGCATGGAACCCGTGCTGGGGCGAAAACAAAACGGTAAGGCGGCCTGGAAAAAGACGGTCGATCAATACAGAGGCATGGTTGAACCCGGAATCGACAGATGCCGGATTGGCCAGCAGCCCAAGGCGTTTTCCCTTCAGGCTGTCCGGAGGAGAGGCTGTCAGGTTTTCAAGTCCTGTTCTGACTGGACCGGGTTTATTTAAGCAGGGCATGCATCCTCAATTAAGGTTAAGACGGGGTCAGTCTTGCATTATTGCATTATTGGCTATTGACAAGAAACAGTTTATTTTTCCCAAAAATATAATACACTGTCAGGATAGTCAATCACGGGGTTGAAATTAATAATGGGATTGACAAAGCAATAAATCAAAATTACATAAAGAAACCTTTGTGTCAATTTGAGGAGATTTTTATGAGATTCAAGGCTTCCAGATCAATACTGACAATCGACCCCTATGTCCCTGGAAAACCCATCGATGAATTCAAGCGTGAATACGGGATATCAAACCCGGTTAAACTTGCATCCAATGAAAACCCTTTCGGGTTTTCTCCCAGGGTTAATGATGCGGTCAATGGCTGCCTTTCCGGGATGAACCGCTACCCGGATGCATCCGGCCATGAACTGACCAGGCTGCTTGGTGAAAAATACCGGGTGGAACCGTCGAATATCATTCTTGGTAACGGGTCCGATGATATTATAAACCTGCTGGCCAATGCCTATCTCGAACCGGATGACGAGGCACTGATGCCTCATCCTGCTTTTCTGATGTATGATATTTGTGTAAAAACAGCGGGGGCGGTATCGGTCAAAGTGCCTCTCAAGGCGTTTGCCATTGACCTTGAATCCATGGCAGCCCATATAGGGCCCAAAACCCGGATGGTTTTTATCACCAACCCTTTCAATCCGACGGGCAGTGCCATTACAGCCGATGAATTCAGCTTGTTCATGGCAGGTGTACCAGAAGACGTGCTGGTTGTTGTTGATGAAGCCTATATTGAATTTGCCACTGATCCCGGGGTGTACAATTCCCTTGATCCGCTGAGGGATGATCCCAGGATAGTCACGCTGAGAACATTTTCCAAAGCCTACGGCCTTGCCGGTTTCAGGGTGGGATACGGCATTATGGACCAGGAGGTTTGCAGCATTCTTCACCGCATCCGCCAGCCCTTCAACGTTAATACCCTGGCCCAGGCAGCAGCCTGCGCCGCCTTGTCAGATAACGGTTTTACAGCAGAATCTATCGCCCTTATTCAAGAAGAGGTCAGGTTTTTGTCCGAAGAACTTGCAGCCCTTGGCTACCCGGTACTGCCCACCCAGGCCAATTTCTTCATGGTTGACGTGAAAACCGACGCTTCCGGCCTGTTTGAAAAGCTGCTGCCCATGGGCGTCATCGTCCGGTCAATGGCATCATATGGTTTTCCGCGGCACCTTAGAATCAATGCCGGCACCCGTGAAGAAAACCTGGTGTTCCTGGAAAAATTCAAACTCGCGACTGCCCGTTAAATAAAAGGATTTCACTATGACCCATAAGATCGTCACCATCGACGGACCGGCCGGATCAGGTAAAACAACCGTAAGCCGGTATCTTGCAGGAGAGCTTGGATGCATATACGTTGATACCGGTGCATTGTACCGCGGTATTGCCTATGAAATCGACAGGCGGAAAATCGACTGGAAATCCGATTCAGCCCTTGAAGCTTTCCTGCCCCTTGTCCGCCTTGATTTCAAAAAGGAAAACGACGATTTGGTACTGACCTCCTCGGGAGAGGATATATCCGGCAAAATCCGTACACAGGAAATATCCATGCTGGCATCGGCCGTGTCGGCAAGACCAATGGTAAGGCAGGCCCTGCTCGAAATCCAGCGGGATATCGGCCGGCAGCAGACCGCTGTGTTCGAGGGCCGGGACATGGGCACGGTTGTTTTTCCTGATGCGGATTACAAATTTTTTTTACAGGCGGATCTGAAAGTCAGATCTTTGCGAAGGTTTAACGAAACACTGGACAAAAACATAGATCTTGCAACCATTGAACAGGAAATGGCATTGCGGGATCACAACGATTCCACACGGGATATCGCTCCCTTGAAACCAGCACCGGACGCTGTTTTGATTGATTCATCCTCATTGACCACTGCCCAGGTGGCCAAACTGATGCTGGCCGAAATTTTAAAAACAGCGCCTCGTACGACAACATAGGTCACAGCCCGGCGGCCCGCTGTTTTTTTACATGCAATTGCCCTGATATTTGCCCAATCTTTTGTTGCTTTTCCAATTTCGCTTTGATATAAAGGAATGCTATACCTGCTTGCGGGCAGGTATAAAATTCGATTAGGGGGAATTATATTAATGAACGACACTGACAAAACCAATGAAACCAAAGACATGATGACTGAACAGATTGAAGAACAGGAGCTGGAAGAAGCGCAGGTGCCGGAACCGGAGCAGGAAGAAAAAAAACCTGAACTGACGGGCAATGAATCCATGGAGGAGCTGCTGGATTACTATGCATCCAGCATTGAAAAATTTGAAGAAGGACAGGTGATCACCGGTACTGTTATCTCAGTGGGTAAAGATAACGTCCTGGTTGATGTCGGATATAAATCCGAAGGCCTGATCCCCATTCAGGAATTCACGGATGACCAGGGAAAGATCAATGTCAGCCCGAATGACAAATTCGAGGTCATGATAGAGGTCTGGGATGAAGAAGAGGAAACTGTCCTGCTGTCCCGTGAAAAAGCCAAACAGGTCAAGATCTGGGACGCCATCAAGGAAATCTATGATGCAGACGGCACCATAGACGGTGTTATCACCAACCGGGTCAAGGGTGGATTTTCCGTTGATATCGGACTCCAGGCCTTTTTACCGGGCTCTCAGGCCGACTTAAGGCCTATCCGGAACATGGATGAGATGGTCAACAAGAAATACACTTTCAAGATATTGAAATACAACCAGAAACGTAACAATATCGTTCTTTCCAGACGTGTACTGCTTGAAGCGGAGCGTGACCAGCTCAGGACCGAGACCCTGAAAACTATCCAGGACGGCAACGTCATGGACGGTATTGTCAAGAACATCACAGAATACGGTGTTTTTGTCGACCTTGGCGGTGTTGACGGCCTTCTCCATATTACTGATATATCCTGGGGCCGTGTCAAACATCCTTCCGAACTGTTTGCAATCGGCGATAAGATCAAGGTGAAAATACTGTCGTTTGATCTTGAAAGAGAACGTGTATCACTCGGTATGAAACAGCTGACGCCGGATCCCTGGACCACGGCCGCTGTCAAATATCCGGTAGACTCCAAGATCACGGGCAAGGTTGTAAGCCTGACGGATTACGGTGCATTCATAGAACTTGAAGAAGGGGTAGAGGGGCTGATTCATGTGTCTGAAATGTCCTGGACGCGTAAAATCAGGCATCCATCCCAGATGGTCAGTGTAGGAGAGGAAGTCACGGCAGTGGTTCTGGACCTGAAACCCGAAAACAGGCGCATATCACTTGGTATCAAGCAGACCGTGGATAATCCATGGGAAGTGATTTCACAAAAATACCCTGTTGGAACTGTTATCGAGGGAAAGATCAAGAACATCACTGAATTCGGCCTGTTTATCGGCATCGATGACGATATTGACGGACTGGTCCATATTTCCGATATTTCCTGGACCAAACGGATCAAGCATCCGTCTGAGATCTATAAAAAGAATGATACCGTTCAGGCTGTAGTTCTGGATATTGACAAGGCAAACGAGCGGTTCTCCCTGGGTATCAAGCAGACCCAGCCGGATCCCTGGGAATCGGTTGCCCAGCGTTATGAAGTCGGTACGGAAATTTCCGGTGTCATTACCAACCTGACTGATTTCGGTATATTTGTTGAACTGGAAGAAGGTATCGAGGGACTTGTCCATGTATCTGAAATCAGCAAGGAAAACATCAGTTCCCCCAAGGATCACTTCAATGTGAACGATACCATTACTGCAAAAGTAATGAATATCAACTCTGATGAGCGGCGGATCGGGCTTTCCATCAAACGCCTCGAAGGAGACGATGATGACAGCCAGTACCTGGAAGAGTTTGCAAAGAACATGAAACCGGCCAGTTCCGCTTTTGGGGAACTGCTGCGCAGCAACATCCAGGAGCAGGTCGAGGCAAACAAACCCAAGCCTTCAGACCAGGCACAGGCCGAAAAATCCGAACCGGAACAGGAAGATTCAACACAATCGGCTCAGGCCGAGCCTTCCGAACCGGAGCAGGGCCAGGCAGAAGATGCCGCCGATGCACCTGAAACTGATGAAAAAGCAGAGACTGATTCTGATACCGCGGACCTGGAAAAATCTGAGGACGAGCCCAAAGCCGGGGATGAAGAGGTTGCCCAGGATGATGAAGCAGCGCCCGGTGATGAATCGGAGACAAAAGAATAACAATCAGCTTTTTTTTTCGTTGATTCATTGATTTATCTGTAACACCACGGCAGGCCGGGTATATAAACAACCCGGCCTGTTTTTTTTTGATCCGCCAGGAATGGAGCGCAGCGCCTGACCGGCGCTGTACATTGAAACCGTCATTGCACAAAGGAGTGGCTTTATGTTTTCAAGAAGACATCCGGTGCTGTTTTTTTTATTGCTCATGTCTGCCATGTTTTCGGTGGTCGTGGTCTCGTTTGCAGGGCTTTTTGTAGCAGGTTCCTGGGTGATAAATTCGGCCATGGTGACCAAGGCAGGTCCCCGGAACGCAAATGTAGGTATTGTAGAGATCAACGGAGTGATCACCTCGTCCAAAAAATGGATCAGGCAGATCAGGCAGTTTCGCGACAATGATGCAATCAAGGCAATTATTGTCAGGATCGACTCGCCGGGAGGGGGTATCGGTCCATCCCAGGAGCTCTACCGTGAAATCATGAAAACAAAAGAAAAAAAGCATGTTGTCTCGTCAATGGGATCGGTTGCGGCTTCAGGCGGGTATTATATTTCTGCAGCATGTGACAGAATCGTTGCCAACAGTGGAACGATCACCGGCAGTATCGGTGTTATCATGCAATATGCCAATATCGAGGAAATCATAGAAAAAATCGGCCTTGTGCCGGTGGTTGTCAAAAGCGGTGACTACAAGGATACCGGCTCCCCGCTGCGGGAGATTACCAGCGAAGAAAGAAAGTTTCTTCAAGATATTGTCGATGAACTGCACCAGCAGTTTGTACAGGATGTAGCCAAGGGAAGGGGGCTTAATTTATCAGACCTTTCTTCGGTTTCAGACGGCCGGATTCTGACCGGAAAAACTGCATTGGATATGCATCTGGTCGATCGCATCGGCAATCTCGAAGATGCAGTGCAACTGGCTGGAGAGCTTGCAGGCATAGATCCTGAAAAGGTGGTACCGGTTTATCCGCCCGAGGATACAATAAGTCTGTTCAGGAAAATGGCGGATACCTTACTCAAAAATATCAACATCACCGGCCCCGTATCTGATAATTTCAGGTTTGTCATCAATTAGCGATACAATACTGGATGGCTTTCCCGGAACTCGGCCACCGTCAACGACCACCTGGACATGGTCCTGGAAATAATCTTTTACAAGGGATGGATCTGAAAAAATATTGCCCTCAAGATCCGATGCGCTCGTGGACAGGACAGGGTTGCCAAGCCGCCTTGTGATCTCTATGGCTATATTGTTGTCCGGAACCCTTATTCCTGCCGTCTTCCTTTTGGTCAGCATGATTTTCGGCACCATGCGGGACCCTTCCAGTATAAAGGTATAAGGACCGGGCAGGAGCCGTTTCATGTTCCGGTATGCTATATTGGAGATCTTTGCATACTTGCTGATATCCTTGAGATCTGGACATATGAAGCTGAAAGGAATGGTTTTGTCCCTCTGTTTGATCTGGTACACTTTTTCAATGGCTTTTTTGTTCATGATATCACAGCCGATACCATAATAAGTATCAGTGGGATAAACGATCAGTCCGCCTTTTTTAAGGACATCAACGACCTGTTCAATGTGACGGGGCTGCGGGTTTTGAGCATGGGTTTTCAAGATCATGAAAGCACTGTCCCTGAAGTGATTGGTTTATACTGTTGCACCAACTACACATAAATATTTTCAAATGTCAATACACAAAACCATTGACTAATACTGTTGTTTGATCATAAAGAATATGATGCACCGGAGAAAATTTCTACAGATCAGCGGTCTCGGGATTGTCATGATGCAGCCGGCGGTTGCCCTGGGACAAATGGTGTTAAGTGATGACAAGGGGTCTGTCCCCTCGGACAGGTATGCTGTAGACAGGCTCCTGGTCCGGGCTGATCCGCCTGAAGCCTTTGTCAGGGATATCTGCCTGGACCGCGGCCGCATGGAACTGCTTGAGTCCTGTCTGGACCGTATGGACAGGCTTCAGCGTGTGGTTGGATACGCCAATTTCAACCTTATAGGATTTGACGATGCCGTAAAATATGCACGGGCGTATACTCGAATCGGAGCTTTTTCCAGGCAAGAGCTTGACTTTATGGATGATATCTTTCACGCTTCGGCCAGGGCATATGGATTTATCGGGCAAAAAACCTCCCATGCCCTGACCGATCGAATCGATACCGGGAAAGTCCTCAAAATACCCGATACCGGTCATTATCTGTTCAAAGGAAAATCCTGTGAATTCTATTACTCGATCAGGGACCAGATTGGTGGCGATATGGTGCTTACATCAGGTGTACGCAGCGTCATAAAACAGTTTCACCTTTTTTTCAACAAGGCGGCTCAGACACGGGGCAACCTTTCAGTTGCATCAAGATCCCTGGCTCCGCCCGGCTATTCATTTCATGGTACAGGGGATTTCGATGTGGGGAAAAAAGGGTTCGGCATGGGTAATTTTTCAGAAGCCTTCGTCCATACCCGTGTATACAGCAGACTGTCAAGCCTGGGTTATGTAAGGTTCAGGTACAGCCGCCACAACAATCTCGGGGTAAGATTCGAGCCCTGGCACATTGAAGTTGTTTGATCCTTCGGACTTCAGCGCTCCGATTGTTTCACAAAACCCAGAATTACAGATCGGCTGAACAGCAGCGGCAGCGAGAACAAGTATTTCATCTCTTTGGGTCCCGCAGGTTCATTGGATGATAATTCACTGTTTTTAAACCGGCGGACCCAGGCATATCCTGCAACAATAAAAGGCCATAAAAAAGGAATGAGCAGCTTTCGTTTGTACCGGTCTCCACCGATGCGGTCAATGGTGGCCCCAAAGGATTGAAAAAGGTATTGAAGCTGCATGAAGCTCATCGGGGAAATATGTCCTAAATCCACCGGTGTGTCATACACTGCCGCAGGCAAAACCGGAGGAAACTGGTAGAAAGTGCCGGTGCACATGAATTGGAGCCTGGAATACATATTCTGGATGTTTGGGGTCGTTATGATAATCTGTCCCTGCGGCCGGCAGATACGGCACAGTTCGCAAATCAGCCTGACCGGTTCCAGGACATGCTCAATTCCTTCCATGCATATGACCACATCGAACTCATTGTCTTCAAAGGGAAGAGGTTTTGCCATGTCTGCATAGACAAAATCGTTTTTTTCATTGTTGATATCCGCCAGGGTGACCCGGTGCCCGAGCGCCTTTAGTTTTTCTCCAAGAAGACCGTTTCCGGCGGGGATATCCAGGATTTTCAATCCGGGATCTGCGCTGGACAGCCATTTGTATATAACTGCCATATATCCTGTAAACTGGCGGCCGTGACTGAATTTTTCCGGCATTGCGTGCTCTTTTTGTTGAAGATAGTCAAATACACAGCGTTTTATACCGCCTTGAAAAAAAGAGTGCAAGTCAAAACCCTTAACTTGGATCAAGGGCAATATTGCTTGCCATTTTAATGATTATTTGATACATATCCATGTTTATAAAATTTGATGTCTGCAACCCGATTATTTATAAACCATTCCTTAAATTTCCCGGAGGTATCCCATGCCCGACATTCTGCCAGACGATGGCCTTTCTTTTGACGATGTGCTGCTTGTCCCGGATTATTCAGCAATCCTGCCTGATGACTGTAATACATCCACCCGGCTGACCCGTGACTTGTCATTGAACATCCCTATTGTCAGTGCGGCCATGGATACGGTCACTGAAGCATTGACAGCGATCAGCATGGCCAGGGCAGGGGGGCTTGGCTTCATTCACCGGAATCTTGGCATTCCGGAACAGGCCATTGAAGTGGACCGGGTTAAAAAATCGGAAAGCGGCATGATCGTCGATCCGATCACTGTCGGGCCTGACGTACCTTTGTCTGAAGTGCTGAAAATAATGGCCACCTACCGTATTTCCGGAATTCCTGTCACAGAGGGTGAGAAACTTGTGGGAATCGTTACCAACAGGGATCTGCGCTTTGAAACCAACCTGGACAAACCCACCAGGGATGTCATGACCCATCAGAACCTGATTACGGTACCGGAAAAATGCACACTTGAAGAATCCAAGGTCATGCTGCACAAGCACAGGATTGAAAAACTCCTGGTTGTGGACAAGGCAGGTAAACTTAAAGGGTTGATTACCATCAAGGATATTGAAAAAATTAAAAAATATCCAAACGCCTGCAAGGATTCCATGGGGCGGCTGCGGGTCGGGGCGGCTGTCGGAGTGGGAAACGACATGATGGAGCGTGTGGATGCCGTATTGAAGGCCGGTGCCGACTGCCTGGTGATCGATACTTCCCATGGGCAGTCCCTAAATGTCATGGAGGCTGTGAAAAAAATCAAGTACGCCTATCCTGACTCACAGGTCGTTGCCGGAAACGTGGCTACGGAAAAAGGCGCCATGGCATTGATAGACGCTGGTTCGGATGCAGTTAAAATAGGTATCGGCCCCGGGTCCATCTGTACGACCAGGATCGTTGCCGGCGTAGGTGTTCCACAACTGACTGCCATATTTAACTGCACCAGTATTTCCAACAAGACCGGCATCCCGATCATAGCGGATGGCGGCATAAAGTTTTCCGGAGACATCACCAAGGCAATCGGTGCCGGTGCACATTGCGTAATGCTCGGAAGCCTGCTTGCCGGTACACAGGAAAGCCCGGGAGAACTGATTATTTACCAGGGCCGAAGCTATAAAACCTATCGGGGGATGGGATCTGTCGAAGCTATGAAAAAGGGCAGCTCGGACCGGTATTATCAGAAAAATACGCCGGAAGACGAAACCCTGGTACCTGAGGGGATCGTTGGACGTATTCCCTACCGCGGAACCGTGTCGGAGAACATTTACCAGATGCTGGGCGGTTTGAAGGCCGGAATGGGCTATCTCGGAGCCGCATCCATTGATGAATTGAGGGAAAAAGCCAGGTTTGTCAGGATTACTGCAGCAGGATTGAAGGAAAGTCATGTACATGACGTGGTCATCACAAAGGAAGCACCAAACTACAGGGTTGGTTCAAGCTAAAAGAGTTCTGCCCGACAATACAGGATACCTGTTCAATGACTGATTCTTCATCAAAGTTCTGTCACCTGCATCTGCATACAGAATATTCACTGCTCGATGGTGCCATCCGGCTCGATGACCTTTTTGAGGCTTGCCGGCAATTCAACATGGATTCGGTGGCCATCACCGATCACGGGACCATGTTCGGGGTGGCTCCGTTTGTCGAAAAGGCCGGCAAAGCTGGAATCAAGCCTGTTGTGGGGTGTGAAATGTATGTCGCCCCAAGGACCATTGATAAAAAAACTCCAATTGATAAAAAAGGGGTGTCCCACCTGGTACTGCTGGCCAAAAACAGGACCGGGTACGCCAATCTGTGCAAACTGGCCTCCATTGCCCAGCTCAAGGGTTTTTACTACCGACCCAGGGTAGACAGGGAACTGCTGGCCGAGTTTTCCGAAGGGTTGATTGCCATGTCGGCCTGCCTCAAGGGCGAGATCCCCGGGCACATAATTAATGATAATTTTGATGCTGCCTTGAAAACATCCCGTTTTTTCCTGGAAACATTCGGAGAGGACAATTTTTTCCTGGAAGTCCAGGAAAACGGCATGACAGTCCAGGAAAAGGTCAACAAAGGATTGTTCGAACTGAGCCAGGCCCACGGCATTCCCATGGTTGCGACCAATGACTGCCACTACCTTTCCAAAGAGGACAAGCGGGCCCATGAGATTTTATTGTGCATACAGACCGGGGATACCCTTTACAATCAGGACCGGTTTAAATTTGATTCCGATCAGCTCTATTTCAAATCCGGCCCGGAAATGGTCCAGGCATTCGGTAAATTTCCCGGAGCCATAGAAAATACAGTTGAAATTGCCGGAAGATGTAACATTGAATTTGATGATAAAACATATCATTTTCCCCGGTATGCCATGGACAGCACTGCAACGGAGGATGAGCTTTTCAGGGACCGAGTATACCAGGGGTTTGAAGAAAAACTGGCACAGATAAAAAAAATCGATCCGGCCATTGATGAAAAACTTTATAGATCACGCCTTGAATATGAAATCAAGGTTATTTTGGACATGGGGTTTCCAGGCTATTTTCTTATCGTGGCGGATTTTATCGATCATTCCAGGAAAATCGGGGTTCCTGTGGGTCCCGGCAGGGGATCCGCCGCAGGCAGCATGGTGGCTTATGCACTTGGCATCACGGCATTGGACCCTATTGAACACGGCCTGATTTTTGAGCGCTTTCTCAATCCGTCCAGGATATCCATGCCTGATATCGATGTGGATTTCTGTATCCAGGGACGGGACCAGGTGTACAAGTATGTAATAGACCGGTATGGCGGCGGGGAATATGTCTGCCAGATCATCACGTTTGGAAAAATGAAGGCCAGGGCTGTCATCAGGGATGTGGGCAGGGCTTTAGGCGTTCCGCTGGCCCAGGTTGATGAAATTGCCAAGCTGATTCCCGAAACGGCCAAAAATCTTAAGTCCGCCATACAGGACGTTCAGCTGATCAAGGAAAAATGCAGCGAGTCAGATGAAAAGACACTGATGCTCGAAGCTTCCCTGCTGCTTGAAGGACTTCCGCGTCACGCCTCCACACATGCTGCAGGCGTGGTGATCTCGGATAAACCCCTGGTGGAATACCTGCCCCTTTTCAAGGGAAAGGAAGGGGAAACACTTACCCAGTTCGACATGAATTATGTTGAAAAAATCGGGCTGGTAAAGTTCGATTTTTTAGGGCTTCGGAACCTGACTGTCATCAAGAACTGCCTGGATCTCATAAGAGAGCAGCATGAAACCGTCCCTGATCTTGAAAACATAGGTCTTGACGATAAAAAAACCTTTGAGCTGCTTCAGCATGCCGATACCACAGGAGTATTCCAGCTGGAAAGTTCAGGGATGAAGGATTTGATTTCACGGCTCAAGCCTGCCGACTTTTCCGATATTGTAGCCCTTGTTGCCCTTTACAGGCCAGGTCCGCTGGACAGCGGCATGGCCGACACTTACGTGGAGCGCAAGCACGGAAGAGAATCCGTCACCTATCTTTTTCCTGAGCTCGAGGATATCTTGAAGGAAACCTACGGGGTGATCCTCTACCAGGAACAGGTCATGAAAATTGCGGTTGCCCTGGCCAGTTACACCATGGCCGATGCTGACGGTCTCAGGAAGGCCATGGGCAAGAAAAAAGTGGACATGATGCAGACCCACAGGGAATTGTTCCTGGCCGGAGCACAGAAAAACAACCTTGATCCTGATAAAGCCAGACAGGTTTTTGACTTGATGGAAAAATTCGGCGGCTACGGTTTCAATAAATCACATTCCGCTGCCTATGCCCTTATTTCCTATCAGACTGCTTTTTTAAAGGCCAATTATACCCTGGAGTTTTTCGCTGCCCTCATGACCAGTGAAATGAACAATACAGACAGCGTGATCAAGTATATGGAAGAGTGCCGCTCCCATGACATAAGGGTACTGCCGCCGGATATCAATGAAAGCGATGTCAAGTTCACCGTGGACAAAAACAATATACGTTTTGCACTTGCCGCCGTGAAAAACGTGGGTGAGGCAGCTATCGAGTCCATTATAGAGGCCAGGAATGAAAATGGCAGGTTTTCATCCATCTATGATTTCTGTGAGAATGTCAATTTGTGGAAAGTGAACAAAAAAGTGGTTGAATCCTTGATCAAGTGCGGGGCATTCGACAGTACCGGGGCGGCTCGCAGCCAGATGATGGCGGTTATGGAAGATGCACTGGAACACGGAGCCAGAATCCAGCGGGAAAAGGCGGACAACCAGATGGATCTTTTTGCAGATTCCGATCTCGGAGCCGCTGTGCCGGCCAGTATCCCCAAGCTCCCTGCAATTGACGAGTGGGAAGAAAATGAACTTTTAGCCATGGAAAAGGAAACCCTTGGCTTTTATATGTCCGGACATCCGCTGAACCGTTATGAATCCATAATCCAGACCTATTCAGACGTGACATCCGTAACTGTCCAGGAGGCATCGGACGGTAAAGTGATCCGAATAGGCGGCGTCATCAAGCCGTTGAAGCTTCACAAGACCAAAAAAGGCGATATGATGGCCTTTGCCATGGTCGAGGACATGACGGGCCATATTGAAGTGGTGGTTTTCCCAAATCTTTATGTTGCGGTAAATGATCTTCTTGCCCAGGAGGCCATTGTGATCTGCGAAGCCCAGGTGCAGAAAACGGAAAGTTCGGTCAAGCTGATAGCCGAGAAAATAATCCCCATTGACAATGCCGCCATGGAATGGACCAAATCCTGTATCATTCACATCGAGAGTGACCCGGTAGGGGAAAAAGATCCTGAAGACCTGCTTTCGGAATTGAAACAGATTTTTCTGGCCCATAAGGGAGAATGTGTCACCTGTCTGAATATCAGGCAGGCGGACGGCTCCGCTGTCATGGTCCAGCTGTCGGACGACTACAAGGTTGCCTGTACGCGCTCGTTTGTCCGCAAAGTCAAGAAGGCGGCCGGTCCTGACAGTATTGAAACCACGTGTGCGCCTGTCCGGCAGAAGCCTGACAAAAAAAAATGGGGGCGCAGCAAAAAAAGCCGTTAACCGCCGATACTGATATTGTCCACAATCCTTACGGACCCTGCGGTCTGCCGTACTATCGACAATACAGTGTTCTTTTCCTCCGTGGTCCTGACTGCACCACCGAGAGTCACTACGTTATTGTTGACATCCACGTCTATATTCAGGGACTTGACGTCTGGATGGCGGATCAGGGCTGTTTTGATACGGCTGCCGAGTATCAGGTCATCCAGTTTCTGCCCGGCGCTGGTCTGTCCTATAGCCAGCTGGTTTTCGACCCGGCTGACACCTTTGACACCACGGGCAATGTTTGAAGCCATGCGTTTCTGGGCATCGGACTCGACCACACCGACCAGGAATACAACCGAATTTACCACGTTTACATCGATATGCCGCGCCTTTACCAGTTTGTCCTTGATCAGGCCGGTTTTCACCTTGGTGGACAGGATTGAATCATCCAGCATGGTACCGGAAGACCGTTCATCAGTGGCAACCTTGTATCCTCCAACAGCTGCTCCGCCGATAACTGCCGGAGCACAGGACTGCAATAACCAGATCGATGCACACATCATTATTATCAATATAAACTTCATTTTTTTCATTGTCTTTTACTCCATTGGTTTTTTTATTCAAAATCATCAAGGTCAATATTGTCCAGATCGGACAGGTCCATATCCTTTAGCAGATCATCTTCTTTTTCAAGCTGCCGGGTGATTTTGGTTGAAGGCTGTCCAGGAGGTTTTTTTCTGCTGCCGGCACTCCGGCTTTTTAACAGCCTGCCGGTTTTTTTTCTTTTGCTGCTGATGAAACTCATAATCCCCGTGACCAGCAGATAACCGATTCCGGCAAGGTTAAGGGCAATAATTATAATACCGATGGTTTTTTTTAGCAGCATAATGTCACTATTACAGGGCTAATTATTTGACGTCAATCATTTTTGCGTTTATATATAATCTTTACCAGGGATTCAAGAGTTAAGATTTTAAGGACACAATTGTCTTCAGGCATACAGTAAAAGGAATGTTTTATGAGCTGGATTGGAAAAATGATAGGCGGTACCATAGGATTTGCCATCGGAGGACCCATCGGTGCCATTGCCGGAGCGGCCTTTGGCCATACATTCGTTGACAGGAACGAAGATGCTTATCTATCGGCACCATCAGAAAAAATGGGACAGTTGTCCAGTAACGAGGAAGCACAGCTGATTTTCTTCACTGCCGCTTTTTCCATGCTGGCCAAACTGTGCAAAGCGGACGGCAGGGTGTCTGAAAGTGAAATCACCACCATTGATAATTTCATGAAAAATGAGCTGCAGCTGGACGCGGCGACCCGGGAATCAGCCAGGAACATTTTCAGACAGGCTGTTCAGTCAACTGATCCGTTCGAAGCATATGCCCATCAATTTTATGCGGCATTCAGGCACCAGCCCCGGATTATCGAATTGATGATGGATATAATGCTCAGGGTCTCCAATGCGGACGGGAATATCACAAACAATGAAGAACAGCTCCTGCATACCGCAAGACAGATATTCAATATATCCGAAACTGAATATGAAAGGCTCAAATCAAAATATATCCGGTCTTCCAGCAGGTATTACTCGGTATTGAAATGCAGTGAAAATGCATCCAACGAAGAGATCAAAAAGCAATACAGGAAACTTGTGACCGAATATCATCCTGATAAAATCCAGGCCAAGGGACTGCCTGAAGAATTTGTAACCTTTGCCAATGACCGGTTCAAGGAAATCCAGGAAGCCTATGACAATATCAAAAAAGAACGCGGGTTTTAGTTTTTAAAACAGCCCTTTTTCCTTTGCAATTGCCATATAGGTTTCAACGATATTTTTTGGTGGATCGATCCGGTCTCCTTCCGGCCGTTCAACCATGGATATGCTGTCAAAATCACATCTTGTATGGCATAGCCCGCATCCGATGCACCGGTCTGTTGTGACTGACGCGGTATGATCATCTGCCATCTCTATGGCTGTCATGGGACAGATGTCAATGCATTCCCCGCAGCCGGTGCAGTTGTCAGGATCTATTTGCGCATGGTAATTCGAACTGACAATCTTTCCAGGCACGTCATATGTCTTCAGATTTTTGAGTATCTGGCAGCAGCAGGAGCAGCAAAGACACATATTGATAGGTTTCTGGGCATTGGACGGCTGTATCACAAGGCCGTTCCTGATGCCGTTGTGCAGTATTTCGACGGCTTCGTCCTGTGAGATGACACGGCCGACGTTACGGCGTTCATAAATGTGGGCGCCTCCGCCGAAAACAAGACAGGTTTCAACAGGCTTGTCACACCCTTTTTCCATGATATGGTGTTCTTTTCTGCAGATGCAGGGAGCCACCACAATCCTGGACTGGGAGCGTATAAGGGATTCTGCCTCTTCATAATCCATTATGTCCATCTGTGTATTGATGGACTGTGCTACCGGCACCACCCTAAGCTGCTTGGTCTTGAGGTTGAACTGTTCTTTTGTCAAATAGGGCACATATTCGTTGAAATCTTTTATCAGCTCCTTTGTCAGCGTATTGACCTGGTATTCCCATATGCCGACGACAAAATTCAACAGCATGAAGGTATTTTCACCGTTTCTTTCAATGTGGACTATCAGTCCTTTTTCTCCCATTTCCTTTAACAAAGGCTCTATTTGTGAAGCAACCCGCCCGGTTCTGTCTGCAATTGCCTTAGCGGTTTCAGGCATCATTATCAAATCGGTGCACAAGCCGGCCTGTTCAGGGGTGAACAGTTGCTTTAAAATTCTCAATTCAACGCCGGTTGGTGTTTTCGGAAAGCCGCCCGGTGTATTCTCCAGGTGCCCGGCAAGTTTTTCATAAACATCTTCCATATCACGTATCTCCTTTAGATGATGGTATCACGGTTCCCGTTACTTTCAGGTTGTCATCCACGGATTCTGGAACGACAGGGACCACGCTGCCTTCGAGTCCCAATGTTTCTGTGTCCAGAAGAATGGACAGGTAATTGTCTGTAATGGCAGTATAACAATTGGTTTTAACGTCCTTTTTATGCTGCACCAGGCCTTCAAGCTCCTGGTGCAGATTTTTTTCAATAAATTGTCTGCGTTTGAGCCTGCCAAGTTCACGCAGTCTTGCGCACCTGCTTTTTATGGTTTCCGGATGGACATGATCTTTGAAATGATATGCCCTGGTGCCTTTTCTCGCAGAGTATGGAAAAACATGAAAATAGGATATATCGAGTTGTTCAACAAGGGAAAAGGTATTTTCAAATGCTGTATTGTCCTCTCCTGGAAAACCGACCATTATATCCACGCCAATACACACGTTTTTGAGTTGATCCTGGATACGTTCGACGCTATTTTTGAAAAACTGAGTGTTGTAGGGACGTTTCATGTTTTTTAAAATGCCGTCATCCCCGCTTTGGAGCGGGATGTGGAAATGGTTGCATATCATGGCATTGTTTTTTACCAGCCGGATCAGTTCATCCGTTATTTCCACGGGTTCAATGGAACTCAAGCGAATCCGGTGAACGGGATTTTCATCCAGGATACGGTTCAAGAGAGCCGCAAGGGACATGGATGGCTCAAAATCCTGTCCATAAAGTCCTGTATGGATTCCAGTCAATATGACTTCCCTGTAACCCTGGCTGTTCAATGCATGCAGATGGGCCAGGACATCACTGGCAGCCATGCTTCGGCTCTTTCCCCTGGCATAGGGAACAATACAGTAAGTGCAGAAAGCATTGCAGCCATCCTGGATTTTCAGATAGGCCCGGGTCATGTCTCCCAGGACTGCCGGCGGGAATAATTCAAACCGGTTTGACGGACATACAGAAAGCATGGAAGGGCTGCTGGCTTCCGGCGGCGGGGTAATGGAAGGCGAGGGCGATACAATATCCTGTGCTATCCGGTACTTGTCTGCATTGCCTGCAACGACATCCACACCTTCAATTGCCTGTATCTGGTCCGGGTTGACCTGGGCGTGACATCCGGTAACCCATACGGCTGCTCCTGGATTCTGCCGGATAAGTCTCCTGATGGCCTGCCGGGACTGCATGGCCGCCTTGGCCGTTACTGCGCAGGTGTTGATAATACAGATATCCGCTCCATGATCCCCCTGCTGCGGTTCAATTCCCTGTCTGACAAGCTGGTTGGAAATCCCGTCGGATTCATACTGGTTGACCTTGCAGCCTAAGGTTTTTATGATAAAAGTTGTCATTGGATAAAACCTGCTCCGAGCACCCGGTTTTCACGGTAAAACACAGCGCCCTGGCCCGGTGTGACTGCCATCTGGGGCTGATCGAATATTACCCGGCCCTTGTCCCCCTTGTTTTCAAAATAGAGCATGGACGGGCACGGCCTGTGGGTGGACCTGATCTTGACATCCACCCGGCAGCTGTTTTGGGGCTCTTCATTCCATGCAAGATTCACTATGCCGGCTTTGTTAGAAAACAGATCCTGTTTAAAACATACCACCAGGCGGTTGCGGACCACATCGATTTCTTTCACATAATAAGGCTGTTGTGCCGGACAGTTGATGCCCCTGCGCTGACCTATTGTAAATGCGTGCAATCCATTATGCTGTCCGATAACCTGGCCGGACAAGGTGACTATGTCACCGGGCCCTGGAGGGGATTCAAGCCGTGAAGCAACAAACGCACTGGTATCGTTTCCCGGAATAAAACAGACATCCTGGCTTTCCTTTACACAGACAGGCGACAGGTTGAATGACCTGGCGGTCTCTTTGACCTGTGATTTGGTCAGGCCGGCCAGGGGAAACATGACATATGCCATCTGGCCGGAAGATAAAAAGGAAAGAAAGTAGCTTTGATCCTTTACCGGGTCTTTTCCTTTTACAAGACTAAAAGAATCCACTCCTTTGAGAGTCTTTTTGACGATTCCCGCATAATGGCCTGTTGCAAGGAAATCAGCGCCCTGTGATCTGACAAGGGTCAAAAGGTGACCGAATTTAATGTCCCGGTTGCATACAAGGCATGGATTGGGGGTTTTTCCGTTTTTGTAGGAATTGACAAAATAATCCACCACCTGTTCCTGAAACCGTGACGAAAGGTCAATTGTCTGTATGTCCATGCCAAGAACATCCTTTAACCTGTCGATGTCAGGCGGCGTTTTTTCATATCCGGTCACAAAATGGATGCCGGTTACATCATATGCCTGTTTTTTAAGCAGGAAAGCGGCAACCATGGAGTCGATACCGCCGCTTAACGCTACTGCCACTGTTTTTGAGGACATCAGAACATGGTTTCAGGGGTCTTGGAGTAAAGCCCCATGGCCCGGGTGGGGCAAGTAAGGATGCACAGTTCACAGACACTGCATTTTTCCTTGTCAAAAACCACTTCCATTTCAGGCCGGCGGATATAAAGGGCCATGGTCGGGCATACTGCAGTGCAGGCACCGCAATGGGTACACTTTTCGACATCCTTCCAGATTTCCTGTTCAGGAGAACTGACGGTCACTCCCTGTGATTTCAGGTACTTGACGCCCTGTGTAAATCCCGGCCTGGTCCCGGACAGCTCCAGTACCATAAAACCTTCTTTTTCATTGGATATCCTGGCCTGGAGAATATTGAACACCAGATCGAATTTTATGGTCAGCTGACAGACAATGGCTTTCTGTGCCACTTCCGGCGGAAAATGAAGGATTATCAACTTTGAATACACGGTGTTTTCTCCCATGTTTAAATAAATCAACTTTCAGGCTTCAACGATGACCCCGCTTACTTCGAAAGTTGAGTAAATAATAATTGAACACTGTATCATGCTCTGGTAAAACAAGTATGTAAAGTAATATCATTGTCAAGGT
The DNA here is from genome assembly GCA_964397015.1 of uncultured Desulfobacterales bacterium. Lineage (GTDB taxonomy): Bacteria > Desulfobacterota > Desulfobacteria > Desulfobacterales > Desulfobacteraceae > MADRE2. Next base: position 44,307 of record CAYNHL010000005.1, read on the forward strand.
CAAGGAAATTATAAAATAATCAAGACAAACAGGCCATGAATAAATTCGCGTTCAAACTGAGCAGCATATCGTTGTCCTATCTTTCAGGATTGTCAAAGGCCAATATCCATATCCATGGAAAAAAAAACATCCCGAAAGGGTCCAATATTTATACCGCCAATCATTTCACCAGGATCGAAACTATATTCCTGCCTTACCACATCAACCTAATCACCCGCCGCCCGGTCTGGTCACTGGCTGCCCAGGAGCTGTTCGAGGTCGGTTTCCTTAGAAAAATGCTGACACAGCTCGGAGCTGTTTCAACAAGCGACCCACACAGGGACGATCTTGTCATTTCAACTCTTTTGTCCCGTAACGCCGAATGGATTATTTTTCCTGAAGGCATGATGGTCAAGGATAAAAAAACGGTTAAAAAAAACAGCTTCATGCTGTCCGACGGCCGGGAGACCAGAAGGCCACATACCGGTGCGGCCGCTTTAGCCTTGAGGTGTGAATTCTACCGGGAGCGCATCCGCCGCATGAAAACCAGGAATCCTGCTGAATACGACCGGCTGATCGACCTTTTCAATATCACTGACGTAGACCGGGTACTGGCGGCCAGTACCTTTGTCGTTCCTGTGAATATTACCTATTATCCGGAAATTTCGAGAGAAAATATCTTGAGCCGGGTTATCCAGAATATCATACGGAATCCGTCCAAAAGGCTCAAAGATGAAGTGATGACAGAAGGAGCCATGATATTTTCCGGTGTTGATATCGATATACGGTTTGGAACCCCCATCGCCATAGCACCTTATCTGCACAATTCATTCATAGAAAGCGATCTTTCAACCAGGCGGAAAATCAAGTTCGATGACAAGATCAGCTCCCGCCCGGTGATGAGACAACGGGCCGTCGAGATCATGGAAAAGTACATGGCAGGTGTCTACAGCATGACCACCGTCAATTATGATCATGTCATGGCAGGTATACTCAAGCATTTTCCATATCGCGCCGACGGAATTGACCTTTATGAATTCAAATGCAAGGTTTATCTGGCTGTTCTGGGCATTGCCCGAATGAAAGACTGTTATTTTTATAAAAGTTTTAATGAAAACCAGGCCCACCTTCTGATTTCAGATCCATACAACCGGTTTACCGAATTTTTCAATACAGCAGTACAGACAGATGTCATTTCCATCAGCAAAGACAGGATGACAAAGGACCAGACAAAATTTGTCTCCAGGGTCGATTTTCACAGTATCAGGATCGAAAATCCACTTCGCGTGATAACCAATGAAATTGAACCTCTCGCGTCTGTGGAAAATTTTTTGAAAGCAACTGCCCAGATGCCGCAGGAAACTGCATTAAGACATGTAAGGTATGCCATTGAAAATAAAATGAGGATGGACTTTGATGATGATTATGCCGCGCATTATATTGAAAACGAATCAAAGGACCGCTGTATAGGACAGCCTTTTTTTCTCAGGAACAGGTCACCTGCAGCGGGAGTTCTGCTGATTCACGGATATATGGCCGCACCCGCTGAAATGGCCAGGTTCGCACAATACCTGTATGACAGGTCGTTTACTGTTATGGTCCCCAGGCTGAAAGGGCACGGAACGTCTCCTGAAGACCTTGCCGAAACGTCCTGGAGACAATGGATTGAATCTGTAGAAGAGGCTTACCTGGTGCTGAAACACACCTGCAGCACTCTTTTTATAGGGGGATTTTCAACCGGTGCCGGACTGGCCCTGGAGCTTTGCACCAGAATAGATGACTACCATGCGGTTTTTGCAGTCGCTCCTCCCATGCAGCTCAATGATATCGGGTCCTATGTCATACCTGCCATCGACACCTGGAACCAGGTACTCAAAAAGATGCGCCTGGATGCCATGGCCACCGAATTTTTGAAAAACAGCCCGGAGAATCCCCATATCAATTATACCAGGAATCCGATTTCCGGGATTTTTCAACTTGAAAAACTGATGGCGGCCATCGAGCCTAAACTCAAACAGATCAAAAAACCTGCGCTGGTTGTTCAGTCCAGAAAGGACCCAGTGGTCAAAATCAGCGGCACCGGCAGGCTTTTCAAAAAGATAGGTTCTGATATAAAAGAATATTACATAGTTGATTTTGACAGGCACGGCATCCTGCTCAACGATGGAGCAGGAAGGGTTTACCAGGTTATTGAAAATTTTCTGCGGCAGTTTGTCCCAGGAAAATAAAGCACTTGAAAAAACGTGATATTCTGGCATTATATGCCATACAGGCGTGGTTTTTCGATGCGCCTTTTTACTCACGTAACGATAACTCATCACCAGGGGCAGTGTATGGATCTCAAGGGTAACTTTGAAGGACAGAATCTCACCAGTATCTTCCAATTACTCTATACAGATCAGAAAACCGGTTTTCTGCGGGTTTCAAGTGATGATAAAGAAAGCCGTGTTTATTTCAACCAGGGCACCATCGTTTACGCTTCTTCATCCATGAAAAAAGCGCGCCTGGGATTTTTAATGATCCAGGACGGGATCATCTCCTCAAAGCAGTTAAAAGAATGCCTTGCACTGGCAAAGGAACGAGGGCTGTCGCTGGGTAAGATTCTAGTGGACCGGGGATTTATTGCCCTGCAGACACTGGAGAAATACAACACCCGGCAGGTGGAGGAAATAATTTACAACCTGCTTTTCTGGAAAAAGGGAAAGTTTGAATACAAAGATGCCCGGTTGAATTTAAACGGCATGATCGCCACCAGCCTCAATCCCATGAAGCTGATACTCGAAGCGTCCCGGCGTATGGATGAGATGTCTGTCCTCACCGAAGCCATACCCAGTGAACGGGTGGTGTTCAAAATTTCAACAACTGTGGATACCAAGGAAGAATTCAAGCTGAATGCCAATGAATGGAAGGTTTTGTCTCTTATTGACGGCAACCGGACTGTCAGGCAGATAATCCAGGACAGCCGGTATGATGAATTCGCGGTTTACAAGATTCTGTTCTCGGTTATATCTTACGGGTTGATTGAAAAAAAAGAGGAACTCTCACCAAAAGCCTCTCGACCCAATAGTATCACAAATGATGCCGAAGGCGTCATAGCTGTTTTTGATGATATTTTTCTGGCAGTCATGAAGACTGCCAGAAATGAACTCGGTGCCCAGGCCGATGCGATGTTCGACCAGGCAAAGGAAGGTCTTGAGCCTTCTTATAAAATTGTTCTGGAAAATTACCATCCGGCAAATGAAAAGCATGCCAACCGGCAGTCCGTCATAACGGCACTGACCGGTGCTGGTGTTTCAGACGACCGTTATTTCCTGGTGGATGCGTTTGCCGCATGCTGCCATGAACTATTGATACAGCTCAAGGACATCCTTGGTGAATACCCGGTTAATTCAATTACCGTCGATATTGAAAGTGTTCTGGGGTATATTCAGAAATACCAGACCAGTTCCGGGGAGAGAAACAGGATAATGACCCGGGTGCGCGAGGTTATCAACGAGGTCACTTCTTCTTGACCAAAAGCTATAAGACATCGTTTGTCACTCCCGGGAAATCCCGGCCCTGTGAGTTGTCTTGATCAGGATTTCGAGCCGGTCCAGCCCTGTGTTGATAAACCGCCAGAATGATGGGTCCTTTATCGTAAGACGGGTCAATAAAATAAATAAAACATTGTTTGACAGGTGTCTTGCCCACATATGATACCTTGAAATATCCAGGGTGATATCATTGGTGTCCGGCTTTGATTTCCGGCTGGAAAAAAAAGCCTGTGCGGCTTTGCTTCCAAGGATCTCGAGGTCTTCTTTTTTCAGTGCCGGCACAGCATGGCAGGTCAGGATGCCTCTTGTCGGGTGAAACATGAAATGGCTGAGTATGAACGGGTGGGAGGAAAGGGTCGTCAAAAAGCGGTTGGTATCTTTTTTAAAGTCCTGTGGCGACAGTCCTTCCTGCTCCTCCCCGGGAGGGGACCAGTAGTTTAAATATCCGCACCAGGTACACCGGAATGGGCTTTTGCCTTTGGTGTTTTTGGGCAATGACAGGGAATTTTTTTTACCGCAATCCTCGCAGAAAACGATCAATGGCCGGTTCTCTCATCCTTTTTTTCCAGAATCGACATTACAAACTGGATCAATGCCGCCAAAAAACGGGTCAGATCCTCTTTATCCGGGTCTTCATGAAGCATGGCATTGAGCTGCACCAGTTCGGTCACTGCCTGTTGAAGGTGCTCTTCACTGTCATTGATCGAAGCATCTTCAAAGGCCTGGATCAATGTGGTGAAAATGCCAGCCTGTTCAGGCTCGTTATCCATGTCTTTTGTGTAAGGCAGTGTACTTTCCGCAGCATCGGCCTGATCTTCAAGATCAAAGAACCGGTCAAGCTGTTTCGTGATTTCCTCAAGGGGCTTTTTGGTGTTGCCGTCCGGAGTAAAGCTTTTAACACCGGGTTGGGTATTTGTATCATCAGGATGGTGTGACAAAGGTCCGGGCGTTTTGTCCGGGCCCAGTACATTCATCAGGTGGATTTTATCCAGAAGATCGTCCACGGGCGATGCCTTTGGATTGAACAGATCATCCATGATGTCCACACCAGGTTTGTCCCGGGATGGAGTTTCTTTGCCCTTTGTGTCTAAAGAGGCTTCCTGTTGCTCAAGAGCGTTGAGCTGTGCTTCGCTTAGCTCTACAAGTTCCTGTCCGCCGGAATCGGCTTGATCGGGTATTTTCGGCTGGTAGCGTGAAAGTGCAGGTTCGATATCCTGGATCTTTATGTCCCGGGTTTGTTGTTTTGAGCGGGGCGCGGCAGCAATCCTGTTTTTAAATAAATTGAACTTTCTGATATCCTGGTCAAGCAGCTCTTTTTTTCTGGAAAAGGGCAGGCCCGCCGTCTGTGTTATGTATTCTACATGGTCACTGACCGACCGGATCAGGGGCAGGGCATCTTTATACGCCCCGGCTTTTTTTTGATGGGCATACTTTCCGAGTGCGGAAAGTATATTGAGAAAAGATCCATACAGTTTGCTGCCGGAAAAACGTTCCCTGATGGAGACGATGGCCTGGTTGTATGAATTGACGGTATCCGGGTTGATTTCCCATTCCAGTGATAAAACCGCACTTTTCAGGGCATCGATGCAATCTTGTTTTGCAGGCGGTGATGCAAGGGCGTTTTTCAATTCCCTGAAACACCGGGCCGCCTTCTGGTATTCTTTCTTTCTGTTCTGCAGGGTCGCTGCCTGCCCGCTTCCTGCAGCAAGGCACCGGTAGAGTTTATCCAGGGTACCAAGGGCCTCGGCATTGGATTTTTCCTGTTTTTTTTCAAGGTAATCTGCAACAGCACCCATCATTTTGACTATTCCGGAAAGTGCTGGTTCGTCAGTGTGAAGGTTTTTCAATGCCGCTTTCAGTTCATGGGTGCCTTCAGGGGAAATGGCTCTGGATAACGACCGGGTGGCTGCATCGATACGGTTAAGGCTGGATTGCAGATGAGGGTCGCTTGTATGGGTCAAAACGCCTCCTTAAAATAGCTGTTCCTGAATAGATGCCAGTGTCATGGTCGTGATGCGTTTCAACGTGGATATCACATTTCCGCCTTTAAGAGCACTGGCCTCGAATGCAGGGGCGCGCAAGTGGGTGTTGAGATCTTTCTGCATGATTTTTGAAGGAATTACCGGTATGCCGCTGTTTTTCAGGTCAATTTTGTTGTACTGCATCACAAGCGGAATCTTGAACAGATCTATATGGTGCGTCTTTAGATTCTCGTACAGCTGGTTAAGCGACTGGATATTCTTTTTTCGTTGTTCCTGTTGTACGTCGGCCACGAAAACAATACCGTCAACTCCTCCAAGTACAACCTTGCGGGTTTCATTGTACTTGACCTGGCCCGGAACTGTATAAAGCTGGATCAAAATATCAAATCCCTTGATCTGGCCCACATCAAAGGGCAGAAAATCGAAAAAAAGAGTGCGGTCATCATGGGTTTTCAAGCTGACCATCTGGGTTTTGAGGCGGTCTTTGTACTTTTTGTTGATATATTCGAGATTGGTGGTTTTGCCACCCCGGCCGGGCCCGTAGTATACAATCTTAACCTGGACTTCCTTTGTTTTGACATTGACAAGCGCCAATACAGAATTCCTTTTTAAGACAAATCAATGAGACAGCTGCAGCTTGAGTCAACCGCAGATGTCAAGAATCTCCTTGATGACCTCCTCAACCTTGAGGCGGACCAGTCCAAGCGTGATTTCCTTGTTGAACATGGTTATCAGGAACATGTCAGATGCAACTTTGCCGAAATGCACATTTACCTTTTCACCCTTGTGAAACAGCAGGGCAAACTCGGATTCCCCCACCAGTTTCGCCATTGCGTCCACAGCGGCAAAATTCCCGGCGGCCAGGGCGGCAAAGGCCGGGATGTTCACGTCACAGTTGCCGTTATTGTGTTCGGCAATTGTGTTGCCTGCCATGTTCATGAGAATAACGCAGTCCACGCCAGATCCCATGAGCCGGGTTTTCAGCAGGTCATCGATTGCATCAAGTTGTGTTTTGTCAAACATGAAGGGTATCTTAGCCCAAATTAAATCCAAGTGCAATATACAAAAATGAATTTAATTTGGGCTGTCAGTATCAGCGGGGCATAACCGTAGCGGGGTCAAGAAGTACGTCCTGATCGGGGGCAATATCGTTTTTAAGAACTTTTACCTGTATTTTATCGTCAATGGGCAGCAAAAGCACTGCCTTGTCAAAAAAGGCTTTGTGAGTTTCAAGCTGGACCGGATAGCCGTCTTCACAAAAGGCCTGTTCCCGATGGGTCTGTATGGAAAACCAGATGAAGATATCAAATTCACTGCAGACAGTAACGAGTTGATCAAGAGTCGAACTGGTATCTGCATCAAAATCAAGCCCGTCGATTATTATCATTTTCGGCAGGGACAGGTTTGTGTTTTTATAGCTTTTCAAATATTCTTTAATTTTTCCAGGATCGAACGTGGATTCATTGTATGAAATTCCAATTTTCCTGTAGTTGATTTCCTCCCACAACTGGGTGGCTTTTACAGGATCGACATAACCGATGCTGTCAACAAGGTTGGTATATCCCTCATGGTACCTTACATTGATTTTTTCCATGGGGTCCCCAAGGCTGACATGCAGGATCTGTTCGTTTGCAAGCAGCTTGAGCAGCCCGATCTGGACAAGAAACCGGGTTTTCCCGACCCCCGCCCTTGACAACACCGCACCGAACCGTCCGTTGAAAACGTTATTGAAGCCAAGGGCGCTTACAACCGGACTTTTTTGGGTCAAATCTTCCTTGAGCATTCTATTTTCCTCTTAATTTCTTTTGTTAATTATTTGGATGCTTTTTTTTCTTCAAGCTTTTTTTTCAATATCTCTTCGGCAAAAGACTGCGGCACCTGTTTGTAAGAATCAAATTCCATTGTATATTGTGCCTTTCCCTGTGTGGCTGATCTCAAAATTGTTGAAAAACCGAACATTTCAGCCAGCGGAACAAAAGATTCAATAACCGACATCACACCTTCTTCCTGTGACCCCTGGATGATTCCCCGTCTCTGGTTGATCAGTCCCATGCATGAACCCTGAAACTCGTTGGGGGTTTCGATAACGACCTTCATGATAGGTTCCTTGATCACCGGCCTGGCTTTGCCGTAAGCTTCCAGAAAAGCACCCCGGGCAGCGGCCCTGAACGCCATTTCAGATGAATCCACGGCGTGGAAGCCCCCGTCGTCTATGGTTACCTTGATGCCGGTGACCGGGAACTCCAGGCGGGGTCCCTTTTCCATGCAGGATTTAAAACCGGCCTCACATGCCGGAATATACTGTGTTGGAATTCTTCCGCCTGTGATCTTGTTTTCAAATTCAAATTCGCTGTCACAAGGTTCGATAAATCCAGCCACACGGCCGAACTGGCCGGCGCCGCCGGTCTGTTTTTTATGTGTATAGTTGAAAACAGCTTTGCGGGTGATGGTTTCACGGTAGGCCACGATAGGCATACCAGTGGTGACAAGGGCACCGTATTCGCGTTTCATACGTTCGACATAAACTTCAAGATGCAGTTCTCCCATGCCCTGGATAATGGTTTCCCCGGTTTCAGGGTCGACATATGTCTTGAAGGTGGGATCCTCCTTTGTAAACCGGTTCAACGCTTTGGACATGTTGATCATGGATTTGTTGTCAGCCGGTTTGAGAGACAGAGAAATTACCGGTTCCATGATATGCATGGGTATCAGGGTGTAATTTATGCCCGGTGAAACAAAGGTGTCTCCTGAAGCACAGTCAATGCCGAACATGGCACCAATATGCCCGGCCGGTATGGCATCCACCTCCTCCATATCTGAAGAATGCATCCGGATAAGGCGGCCTGTCTTTATCTTCCTGTGATCCCTGGAATTGATCAAGGTATCTCCCTTGTTGATACATCCCTGGTATACCCGGATATAGGTCAGCTGGCCGTACTGGCCGTCTTCGAGTTTAAAGGCGAGAGCGACCGTGGGTTTGTCAAATTTGCTTTCAAGCAGGACGTCTGCTTCATCATTGTCCAGATCGATTGCTTTGTTGGAAATGTCAAGCGGGGAGGGCAGGTATTGTATTATCGCGTTCAACAGGGGTTGAACCGCCTTGTTTTTATAGGCCGATCCCAGGAATACCGGGGTCACCTGCCGTTCAATGGTTCCTTTCCTTACAGCATCCATTATCAGCGCTTCACTGATATCTGTCTCTTCAAGTATTGCATCGGTCAGTTCATCAGAAAACATGGATGCCTGGTCAACCATTGCTTCCCTTGCCTCGGCAGCCTGCCCGGCAAGGTTTTCCGGAATTTCTTTTTCAACGACGATCTCACCATTGTCCCCTTCAAAGTACAAGGCTTTCATGGAAACAAGGTCAATGACCCCTTCATGTTTGTCTTCAAGACCGATAGGGATCTGCATCAGGATAGGATTGTGACCCAGCTTGTCCTTGAGCTGTTTTTTGACCTTGACCGGATCGGCACCGCTGCGGTCACATTTATTGACAAAGGCGATGCAGGGTACCTGATACCGCTTCATCTGCTGGTCCACTGTTATGGACTGTGATTGTACCCCGGATACGGAACACAGTACCAGAACGACCCCGTCCAGAACCCTTAAGGACCGTTCTACCTCAACGGTAAAATCGACATGGCCCGGCGTATCGATAATATTGATATCATGTTGTTTCCATATGCAATGTGTCGCCGCGGAAGCAATTGTAATGCCTCTTTCTTTTTCAAGCTCCATGGAATCCATGTAGGCACCGGAACCTTCTTTGCCCCTGACTTCATTGATTTTGTGAATACGGTCCGTATAGAATAAAATTCGTTCGGTCAGTGTGGTTTTTCCAGAATCAATGTGAGCACTGATACCGATATTTCTCACTTTTTCCAATTCCCTCAGCATTGTGCATTCATCCTTGTAATTCTAAGGTAAAATGTTGTGCATCCAGTAAAGCCCGGCTGCAGGCAGATGTCGTTTATGGTTTGATATTGATATATACGTATGAATTTGCTAAATTGCTAAAAATGAATTTTTACGTTTATTAAAATCAAAGTCGATTATAATACGCTTTTTATTAATTTCAGTCAATAAAAAAATATTTCAATGACATATGACCCTGTGTTTGAAGCAGAGCTTGTCTCTGCATTGCAGTCAGCAGGAATGAATATTGCCCCGCTTTTTGCAAAAAAGATGAGCCGGCACGCTTTTGAACTGCAAAAATGGAACCGGAAGATTAACCTGACGGCTGTCACAAAAACCAGGGAAATGATAGAAAAACACTATATTGACAGCCTGGTTCATCTCGATTTAATCCCAAAAGGAGCCAGGGTGCTTGATATAGGGTCGGGCGGCGGATTTCCAGGGCTGCCGGTAAAAATATGCCGCCCTGATCTTGACATGACTATGATGGATGCATCATTGAAAAAAGTGAATTTTCTAAAACATGTGATCCGGACATTGAACCTTGAACAAGCACAGGCCGTTCACGCCAGGGCTGAGCAGTTTCTTGAGGAAAACATCGAGATGACACAATTTGATATTGTCATGTCAAGGGCCTTTTCGAGCCTCGAGAGTTTTATTGACAAAGGGTTGCCATACCTTTCTGTTTCAGGGTACCTTCTGGCATTCAAATCCAGAAAAGGGACCGAAGAAATCGAGAAGCTGCCGCAAAAGGCTGTTTCCACCAGGGTGTATTCCTATACTCTGCCATTCTCCGGGGCAAAAAGGAGTGTGATTGAAATCTCACCCTTAAGGTAAATCTTTCACATATCCTGATAATTCTTGACTGTTGACATGGATTACACTAAAAATAATCTTTTATACTTTACTAATGACATACTGATTTAAGACTACCGAAAACCGGGGGAGTAATGGAATATAAGAAAACCTTGAATTTGCCGTCAACCCGATTTGCCATGAAGGCCAACCTGCCGCAGCGTGAACCGGAACAGCTCAAAGAATGGGAAGAAACCGATTTATATGAAAAGATCAAGTCCGCCTCGCAGAACAGGCCTTCTTTTATACTGCATGACGGCCCTCCCTATGCAAACGGCCACCTGCATATCGGGCATGCCATCAATAAAATTTTAAAGGATATCATTGTCCGCTCAAAACAGATGGCCGGATACAGGTCGCACTATGTTCCGGGGTGGGACTGTCACGGCCTTCCCATTGAACATAACGTCGACAAGAAACTGGGATCAAAGAAAAAAGAGATGTCGGAAGTTGACATAAGACAGGCCTGCCGTAAATATGCGCTGTCCTTTGTGGATATTCAGAGGGATGAATTCAAGCGGTTCGGTGTGACCGGGGAATGGTCGAATCCCTACCTGACAATGAACAACAGGTATGAAGCATGTATTGCTAAAGAATGCGGGGAATTCGCTCTCAAAGGTGATATGTTCCTGGGCAAAAAGCCGATTTACTGGTGCTGTTCCTGCCAGACCGCCCTGGCAGAGGCTGAAATTGAATATCATAACCATACTTCTCCCTCCATTTACGTAAAATTCCTGGTAAAGGATGATATATCCAGGCTCGTTCCCGGCGGTGCGGGAAAACCAGTTTCCATTGTAATATGGACGACGACCCCCTGGACAATTCCGGCCAACCTGGGCATTACCCTTCATCCTGATTTTATTTATTCCGCCGTGGATACCAGAGATCATGGTATACTGATTCTTGCAAAAGATCTCATTGAAACCGCCATGGCTGCCATGGGCATTGAAAAATACACCATCCTGGCAGATATCAACGCAGCGGACCTTGAAAAAAAATACTGTGCACATCCATTCTACGACCGTGATTCCATAATCATGCTCGGCGATCATGTAACGCTCGAGGCCGGCACAGGATGCGTCCATACCGCTCCGGGACACGGCGCGGATGACCATTTAGTGGGAAAACGTTACGGGCTCGACTGCTATTCGCCGGTGGAAGATAACGGTGTTTTCAGCGACAGTGTTGATTTTTTCGCAGGAAAGTTCATTTTCAAGGCCAATGAATCCATTATTGAAAAACTGGACAGGGAAAAGGCGCTGCTGTTTTCAGAACAGATGGATCATTCCTATCCCCACTGCTGGAGGTGCAAACAGCCTGTTATCTTCAGGGCCACTCCCCAGTGGTTCATTTCCATGGATAAGATGGGCCTGAGGAAACAGAGCCTCGAGCAGATCAACCAGGTGACCTGGATTCCATCCTGGGGCAGGGAACGTATCTATGCCATGATCGAGCACAGGCCGGACTGGTGCCTGTCCCGGCAGCGGTCATGGGGAGTTCCCATTCCGGTATTTCACTGCAAATCATGTAAGCATGTATATGTAACCCGTGAATCTATTGATAAGGTTCACGATCTTTTCAGGGAACACAGCTCGGATGTCTGGTTTGAAAAAGATGCAGCGTTCCTGATGCCGCAAAAAGCGGTTTGCTCTAACTGCAAAGGCACAGAGTTTGAAAAGGATCACAATATACTGGATGTCTGGTTCGATTCAGGCGTAAGCCATGCGGCAGTACTTGAAGCAAGGGATGATTTGTCACGCCCGGCCGACCTTTATCTCGAAGGCAGTGACCAGCACAGGGGATGGTTTCACTCATCCCTTCTGACCAGCGTGGGTCGAACCGGAAAGGCTCCATACAGGGCGGTGTTGACCCATGGATTCGTAGTGGATGAACATGGCAGGAAAATGTCCAAGTCCGTCGGCAATGTAGTGTCTCCGGACAAGGTTATAAAACAGTACGGGGCGGATGTTCTCAGGCTGTGGGTGACGTCGGCGGATTACAGGGGAGATGTAAGTATTTCCGATAACATTCTCAAACAGCTTTCAGATGCTTACCGCAGGATCCGGAACACCTGCCGTTTTATCCTTGGCAACCTGTCTGATTTCGATCCCGCGGTTCACATGCGCGGTTGCGCCGCAATGCCGGATCTTGACAGGTTCATTCTGCACAGGTTGTACATGATGACTGACAAGTGCCTCAAGGCGTATGAATCCTACGAGTTTCATGTTATTTATCATGCGCTGCACAATTTTTGTGTCGTTGACCTGTCTTCTTTTTACCTTGATATTATCAAGGACCGGCTCTATACCCTGCCGGCTGATTCTAACGATAGGCGTAACGCCCAGTCAGCCATGTTTCACATACTGGACAGCCTGGTCAGGATCATGGCTCCCATCCTTCCTTTTACAGCCGATGAAATCTGGCGTTACATACCACAATTCAAAGGCAAGGAAGAAAATGTCCACCTGGCCGCCATGGTCAAGCCGGATCCTGAACATGAAAACCGGGAGCTTTCAGAGAAATGGGAGATGTTCAGGGTGTTGAGGGCGGAAGTCACCAAGGCCCTTGAAGCAGCAAGAACCGACAAGCTGATCGGTCATTCCCTCGATGCCATGGTAGAGATTCACCTGCCGGAATCCAGGCTCAAAGAGGTTGCCATGGAACTGTCCGGCCAGCTCGGTGACCTGCTGATAGTCTCGAGCGCCACCGTGACAGGTCCGATCGAGGGTTCTGCCTTTGAAGGAAAGGAAATCGAGGGACTCAGGATCAGGGTATCCCGCGCCCCGGGCAGCAAATGTGAGCGCTGCTGGCGTATCGATCCAAGTGTGGGCCCTGACAATACCTTTGCCAATGCCTGTGACAGATGTTCAAGTGCACTTGAACAGATTGTATGACAGGGTAAAGGTTGTGAAATGCACCGATGCCGTATATAAGCGCTGGATGGCCCTGATAACGGGGCTTGTCATCCTGGCGGACCAGGGCACTAAATACCTGGTGCAGGCACAAATGCATCTTCATCAATCCATTCCGGTGATTGACGGTTTTTTTTCCATCACCTATATCCTGAATCCGGGCGGTGCTTTCGGTTTTTTTTCCGCTCAGCCGGCTCTGGTCAGAAAACTTGTGTTTATATTCCTGACCGCCGCCATTGCCGGTTTCATCCTGTACCTGTTTTTCAGGACAGTGTCAGAAAACCGTTTTCTGGCCTTTGGATTTGCATTGATTTTTTCCGGCGCTGCCGGTAATCTTGTTGACAGGATACGGACGGGTGAAGTAATTGATTTTCTGGACGTATATATAGGTGCCTGGCACTGGCCGGCATTCAATGTGGCTGACAGCGCCATAAGCACCGGGATGATAATCTTGTTCTACCATATTGTTTTCAACAGACTGCCTGATTACTAGGATTTGCCATGCATCCTGTCTTGTTTCAAATCGGTCCGGTTACACTTTACACTTACGGTTTTTTTGTGGCGGCCGGTTTTGTCGCAGCCCTGTCGGTATCCAGGATGCTTGCAAACAAAAACAACCTGAACCCTGACCTTATAACCGATACCTATTTCATTGTTCTTGTAAGTGCAATTATCGGAGCCAGGCTTTTGTACGTGGTGATCGAATTTGACACTTTCCGCGGCAACTTTCTGGAAATTTTCAAAATCTGGAACGGGGGACTTGTTTTTTACGGTGGGTTTATCACGGCATGCATCGCTGTTGTCATATACCTTAAATACAGGGAGGCGAACCTTCTTTTAACAGGTGATGTCATTGCTCCAGGTATTGCCCTTGGTCATGCCTTCGGTCGCGTCGGCTGCCTGTTTGCAGGATGCTGTCATGGCTCTCAGTGCGATTTGCCATGGGCCATCAAGTTTTCAGATCCACATAGCCTTGCGCCGCTCGATGTCTATCTTCATCCAACACAGCTTTATTCGGTGTTGTCCAACCTGGCTATTTTCCTGGTGCTGCTTCTTGCAGGAAGAAAAACCAGAAAACACGGTATTGTCCTTGCGGTCTATATCATCTTGTATTCAGTGATGCGCTCATTTATCGAGTTTTTCAGAGGCGATCTTCGCGGCAGCCTTTTCAACGGGTCTCTGTCCACATCTCAGTTTATAGGCATCATTGCCGCTTTAGCCGGAATGGTCCTGTTGATTTATATTCAACGAAACAAAAACAATGCTGGTTGATCATAATCAATTTCATTCGTTTCTAAACTCAAGGCAGACAGCTGAACCGGTCAATGTTTTCCTGTTTTTCGGTGATCCATGGCTGGTTCGCCGGGCCTGCATGCAGGCCCGTGATTTCATCGTCGCCATGCCGGGCGGCCGCACGGGTATCGAAACCTTTCAAGGCGATGACATTGATATGGAAATCATCCTGGAGTCCTTGAACACACTGCCGTTTTTGTATGCGCGAAAGCTCATCATAATAAAGGACATGCCCCTTTTCGATCCGGGCGGACTGCCGGCGGGACAGGTGGATGCGTTTGTCCGCAACCTCGAGACCCCGATGCCCCAAGGGCACTACCTGCTTATACAGTCAACAAAGGTTGACAAACGCAAACAGGCCTACAAGATAATTGAAAAATCCGGCCTGGCTGTCGACTGCACCATCCCGGAAGGATCGCGGCAAAAGGATATACAGGATAAAACCGCTGTTTTCAGGACCCTGGTGAATCAGGCTCTCGAGCGCGCGGGCAAATCCATCGAAGAACCTGCATTCCGGCTGCTTCTGGACCGTGCCGGGTTTGAACTCGATACAGTGCTGCATAACGTGGAGAAACTGGTCTGTCTCGATCACCGGGATCATGTGATACGCCCGGAACACGTGACAGCCGTAGTCAAGCGGACAAGGAAGGATCCCATATTCGATTTGACCAATGCCGTGATGGACCGGAATCTTTCAGCTTCGCTTTTCCTGATGGATGCCATGCTTTCCGAAGGTTTCCATCCATTACAGTTGCTTTCGGCATTGACCGGTCAGTTTAGAAAACTGCTTCTGGTCAAGACATTTCTTGGGCACCAGGACAAAAAACAATCCAGGGTGTGGGAAAAAACCATGAAGTTTCCCCAGTTCAAGGACATCACCATGCCCCATGTCATAAAACATGATGAAAAATTCCGCTCCCGGTTGAAACAATCCATGGATGATACGGGCGGGGAAAAATCCTTGTCCAGCGATCTTTTCCTTGCTACTCAGCCCAAAAACGCATATCCTGTTTTTCAGACATTTTTAAAATCGGAAAAGTTTACACCCATGGAACTGGTCTCGATCATGGGCGGTCTAAGTGATTTGGATTACCGGATCAAAACGTCGGGTACCCGTGCTGACGATGCACTCAAGCACTTTATTTTAAGTGTATGCTTACCGGAAGGGATGACTCAATGACACGCAAAACCAAGATTATTGCCACAATTTCAAGCCTGAACGCGGAAACAGGTTTTATCGAACGGCTGTTCAGGGCCGGCATGAACGTTGTCCGGTTGAATACCGCTCACATGTCCCATGACGAAGCCCTGATGATCATTAAAAATACCAGGAAAGTATCAGATAAGATCGGAATCCTGATCGATACAAAGGGGCCTGAGATCAGGACCTGTGAAACCACGTCTCCGATATCGGTCAAGCACGGTGACCATATAAAAATAAAGGGAAATCCGTTGAAACGGTCCAGCCGCAAGACGGTTTTTGTATCATATCCGAATTTTGTCAAGGATGTTCCCATAGGCAGCTCAATACTGATCGATGACGGATGCATCGCACTGGCCGTCATGGAAAAAAAAGAGGACTATCTTTATTGTTTTGTCGAAAACGACGGTGTGATTCATGGAAAAAAAAGCGTAAATATCCCTTCCGTCCATGTCAAGCTGCCCGCACTGAGCGAAAAAGACAAAGGATTCATCGAGTTTGCGGCTGACAACAATGTCGATTTCATTGCCCACTCTTTTGTCAGGAATGCGGAAGATGCCATTGCCGTCCAGGATATACTGGACTCCAAAAGCAGCCCTATCAAGATAATTGCCAAAATCGAAAATAACCAGGGTGTTGAAAATATCGATGAAATCCTGGACCATGTCTATGGTATCATGATCGCCAGAGGGGATCTCGCAGTGGAAATTCCCACCGAACAGATCCCGATGATCCAGAAAAAACTGGTCCGCCTCTGTATTGAACGCAGACGGCCTGTTATCGTGGCTACCCAGATGCTGCATTCTATGATTGAATCACCCCGTCCTACAAGGGCGGAGGTGTCTGACGTTGCAAATGCCTGCCTGGACAGGGCAGACGCACTCATGCTTTCCGGTGAAACCGCGAACGGCAAATATCCTGAAATAGCCGTCAGGACCATGTCCAAGATTGCCATGGAAGTTGAAAACAAGCAAAGCAGCTTTATCGATGTTCCATATACACTTGAGAACAAGATTACGGCCTATCTTGCCAAGGCGGCTGTCAAGGCGGCCCTGCGTTTGAACACCCGGGCCATTGTCGCAGACTCGGTTACAGGTACCTCCATCCTGGCCCTGGCGGCATACCGGGGGGACAATCCCATTTACGCCCAGGTTTACAACAGGCGGGTAATGGGGCAGCTGTCCCTGTCCTTTGGTGTGTATGCAGATTATATTACCCCGGACACAACTTCCATTGAACCGGTCAGAAAAGCCATCTGCCGGCTGATAGAAGAAAAGAAATTTTCAAATGATTCATTGATAATTGTGCTGGCTGGCAATTTCGGGGCCGAACACGGAGCGTCTTTTATTGAAATCAGTACCGCTGGAAACCACATGGACAAATGCGGATGATTCAATGACTCAATAAGGTGGGTCGCAATGATACACTTGAAAGAGAAACCGTATATCAAAGCAGATATTTATCCTGCTGCCAACCGGCAGTACAGCGTGCTGCCTGATCCTGAAACCATCGGTGTCTCTTTACTCCAGTTCCCTTTTTTAAAACCCGGGATTCTTGTAAAAGAGTCCCAGGATGTAAGGATCGGCACTCCGCTGTTCCGTGACAAGCTAAACCCTGATATACAGGTGCTCTCCGTTGCAGGGGGACGGATAAAAGCCATTAAAAAAGGGCATAGAAGACGTGTCGAAGAGATAGTCATAAAAAGAAGCACCAACGAAGACCCTGTTTTGTTCCAGTCCATTTCTCCTGAAGAACTGGCAGGCATGACCAGGAAGCAGGTCATCGGGGCAATGATGGAACGGGGTTTGTGGCCTGCGTTGAAACAATTTCCTTTTCTGGAATTTGCCAGGCAGGATGAATCCTTTCCTCTTGTAATAATTTCCCTGCAGTCCCGTGATGTTTTCGCACCCCTGCCTGAAGTTGTCCTGTCATCTGTTGAATCAAGGCAGGATTTTTTGTTCGGGCTGGCCATTTTAAAAAAACTTG
>CAYNHL010000006.1:0-59962 GCA_964397015.1 uncultured Desulfobacterales bacterium
AATGAGTATACAGAAGATGACACCCAGTGAAGCATTGGTCGAAACCCTTGTGGCAGAGGGAGTTCAAAATATTTTTGGTATTGTGGGTTCTGCCTACATGGATGCCCTGGATCTTTTTTCGGCAGCCGGTATCAGGTTTATCCCCGTAGCTCACGAACAGGCCGCATGCCATGCAGCGGACGGGCTGGCCAGGGTGACGGGCCGTCCCCAGGCCTGTATCGCACAGAACGGCCCTGGTGCTGCCAATTTTGTATCTGCCATGGTGGCGGCCTACTGGGCTCACTCGCCTGTGGTGGCCATTGCTCCTGAGACCGGTTCAATGGGTATCGGTACGGGAGGGTTCCAGGAACTTGACCAGATGGCCATGTTTGAAAAACAGACCGTCTACCAGGTCCGGGTTAACCGTCCCGAGCGGATGGCCGAGCTTGCCAGGCGTTGTTTCTACATGGCACGCCTCAAGAATGGACCGTCTCACCTGAATATTCCAAGGGATTATTTTTACGGGGTGTGTGAAGATGAGATTTATCCCAGCCTGACCATATCCCGGGGAGCAGGGGCCCAAAATGCACTGATCCAGGCGGCAAAGCTTCTGGCTAATGCCAGTTTCCCGGTAATCCTGTCCGGCGGAGGGGTCAGCCAGGGCAATGCCCTCAAAGAGGTGGCCGAACTGGCCGAATACCTGAGTGCGCCCGTGGTAAATTCCTATCTGCACAATGATTCGTTTCCTGCCACCCATGAGCTGGGGGCGGGACCCATCGGATATTGCGGATCCAAGGCCGCAATGAGGATAATCAACAAGGCGGACGTGGTCCTGGCACTGGGATCGAGACTTGGTCCCTTCGGCACCCTGCCGCAGTATGACATGGATTACTGGCCTGAAAACGCCCGTATTATACAGGTTGATGCAAACCCTGATGTTCTCGGGCTCTCCCGGAAAGTGGATGTGGCAAGCGCAGCTGATGCCAAAGAATATGCTGCACACCTGCTGGAGAAGATCAGGGAAATCGATCCAGGCAGAACGGTCAACAGTGAACGCCTGGCTTTTGTAAAAGATCAAAAACACGAATGGGCTGTTGAGCTTGATGCGTGGTCAGCATCTGACAGCAAATTGATGCATCCCAGGCGTTTTTTAAAGGAGCTATCTTCAGCCATGCCTGAAAATGCCATCATATCGACCGATATTGGCAACAATTCATCCATGCTGAATGCCTATCTCACTTTTCCCGATGTCCGGAGCCATATTTCCGCATTGTCCTGGGGAAATTGCGGATTTGCATATGGTGCTGCCATGGGGGCCAAAATCGGCAGACCGGATAATCCGGTCTTTGCTTTCCAGGGAGACGGCGCATACGGCATCAGCGGAATTGCCGAGGTCATGACAGCGGTCAGGGAGCAAATCCCGGTAATTGCAGTGGTGGCAAACAATTTTGAATGGGGGGCTGAAAAGAAAAACCAGATTGATTACTATAAAAACAGGTTTGTCGGTACCAACCTTGAACAGAATCCCGATTATGCCGTCCTGGCAAAAGATATGGGTGCCCTGGGATTCAAGGTGGAGGATTACCGGGATGTGAAGGATGTGGTCAAGGAGGCCGTGGCATCGAACAGGCCCTGTGTCATCAATGCAGTTATCCAGGGAGGGGAAGATGTTCTGGCAGAGCCGTTCCGCCGTGATGCACTGAAACAACCCGTAAGGTACCTGGAAAAATACAGGCACCTGAACGGGTGATTGAAAAAGGGAGCGGATAAAAGTATAAAATCAGTCTGCGGGCAGCCAGGTCTGGGTTCTGAAAAAGAACGCGATATAACCTCGGACCATCAGGTTGCCCTCTTCAACCCACAGCTTGCAGTTGTATATCTTTCCTTCCTTGGGGTCCAGGATGGTACCGCCACTGAATCCATCACCCTTTGGAACGAGGTCTTTGAGGATTTCCATGCCGAGTGTGGGCTGGTCTTTTCTCGGGTCGTCATCCGGGCATTTGTCACAGACAGGTTCGGGATTGTCGCCGGGCTTGGTAAACAGTTTTTCGATCTTGCCGTAATACTTGCCGTCGCGTTCAAAAATCCGGACAATTGACTTGGGCTCTCCGGTTTTGTCATCGATGGTTTTCCATTTTCCCACAATTGGGGCCTGCTCGGCCTGGGCCATGGAGATAAAGAGAATTGAAAAAACAGTTGTACATACAAACATTTTGATCAGGTTTTTCATAACAGGCCTCATAAAAAAAAGTTAATAACAGTTTCGATACTGGACATATTTTTTGTATCCCTGGAAAAACCGGGTGTCAAGCGAAATTAAACAGGTTTTGAAAGGTGAACCATGATTATTTTATTTCGTCAGTCGTCCTGACCGGCAGTTTGATCACAAAAACAGTGCCCTGGCCGGGGTTTGATTTTACAAACATCTGGCCGTTGTGATTTTTGACAACAATGAAATATGATACCGACAGGCCGAGTCCGGTACCTTTTCCCGCTGGCTTGGTGGTAAAAAACGGTTCGAACACCCTTTTTTGAATATCAGGAGTCATGCCCGGACCGTTGTCCCCGATTTCGACAATGACATAACTGCCGGACGGATAAACCAGGATCGTCAACTCGGGGCCGGGTTCCCCCTCAAAATCAGCCATGGCCTGAGCGGCATTTTTCAAAAGGTTGAAAAAAACCTGCTGCAGCTTGTTATGCTCACACGGTACATCAGGTGTTTCAGGAGCGTATTTTTTCCGGATACGTGTCTGCTTGAAGTTACAAAGCTTTTTTAAATCATAATCATTCAAGGCCAGTTCAAGAGTGGTATCAAGAAGATCGGGAATCCTGCAGAGGGTTTTGAAGACAGCTTCATCGCTTTTCCTGGAAAAAGAGAGCATATTGGTTACAATTCTGGCGGCCCGGACACCGGACTGGTGCACAAGCTCAAGATGTTTCAAGACCTGCCGCTGTTCAAGATAGGCTTGAAGAAAAGTGAAATCAATACCTGCAGCTTTGGCGGTCGTGATATTCTTTTCAACGCATTTATCGGTCAGTCTCGACAGGGCCACCTGGGTGTTCTGGATAATTCCGGTAAGAGGGTTGTTGATTTCATGGGCCATGCCTGCTGCAAGGCCCGCGATTGACACCATTTTTTCAGACTGGATCATCATCTCTTCCAGGCGGGCTTTTTCAGTGACGTCATCGATACGGATAACAGCCCCCTGGGCCATGTCTGTCTGGTCTGAAATCAAAGGATACACGGTGATGTCTTCATAACAGACTTTTTGTCCGGCCTGACTGCGAACTTTCGGGCGGGTATGGGTTCTTCCCCTGCTTATCGTTGATTCCAGAATATCCAGATGATCTTCAAGGTGGGGGAATACATCAGTTATCTTTTTTCCCAGTACGTCTTCGAGATCCAATCCGGTTTTCTGACAGGCTGATTTATTCCACAGGGTAATACAGGCATCCTGATTGACGCCTGCGAGAATGGACGGCATGGAATTGATAATGCCGGATAAATAGGCGCGAAGCTCCTGGTGGGCCTGGCGGGCATTCTGCTGTGCAGTGATGTCAACGATTTCAACAATGACATACAAGGGGTTTTTCTTTTTGTCCCTGAGCAGGGAAACAGTGGTTTCGGCCCATATTAAGTCACCAGTCTTGGAATAATATCTTTTTTTAAGGTTAAAAGAGTCATTGGAGCATTGTCCTTTTATCAGTTTGCGGATCTTTTTCCGGCTTACAGCAAGGTCCTCGGGATGGGTCAGGTCCATTGACGTGATTTTCAAGAATTCGGCCTTTGTATATTTAAAAAGCTCGCACATCCTGGAATTGACCCAGAAAAAAGGGCCGGGCAGGGTGGAAAGGGACTTTCCTATACCGGATGATTCAAAGGCCAGCTTGAAGCGGTCTTCACTTTCCACCAATGCCTGCCGGGCCGTTTTTTCCCGGGAAAGATCCCTCAAGGTCAAAAGTCTTGCTTTCTGGTTCAAAAATACAATGGGACTTGCATTGACGGCAACGCTAATCTTGTTGCCGTCACGGGCCCTGAAAACAGTTTCTTCAGGTAACGGCAGCGGTTCGTCAATTTCACCGGACAATGTCTTGTGGCCAGGTTCAACCTGTCTATGGCAGAAGACAGACAGTGGCTGATGAATGACATCCTCTGGTGAATACTTGAAAAGTTTTAGAAAATGACTGTTGCATTCAAGGATAGTTTCCTTGTCGGACAGAATCAGCAGCGGGGCAGCAATTTTATCGAACCACCGGCAGAGTTCTTCTTCCGGCAGGCTCCGGGCCACATCGTTATTGTCAGGGCTGCTTGAGTGTTCCCTGGATTTGAACAATGATAATCCCTTCAATATGTCGTTAAAGCGAAAAAATAAAGGTATTATAGAAGATGTTTGAATCCTGTGTCAAGGGGCGGGTGCCGGTCAGGATACCGTGGCACCCGCCGTGGAATTAAAAAGTATCGTGCTACAGTTTTTCAGGTGATACAACCGGGTTGGCTTTTAAATATTCAAGCCGGTTCAGGCCATTGATATATGCCAGTGCGCTGGCTGTGATTATATCCGGGTCCGTCCCTTTGCCAAGTGCTACAATGCCGTCTTCCTGGAGGCGTACTGTAACTTCACCCTGTGCGTCAGTGCCTTCGGTCAAGGCATTGATTGAAAATCTCAGCAGCTGGGATTTTGTCCCGGTCAGTTTTGAGATAATGTTATATACCGCGTCAATGGGGCCGCTGCCTTCAGTTGCCCCCTGGACATTCCGGTCATTGATCTTGAGCTGCACACTGGCCGTGGGAAATACCGTGTTCCCGCTGAGAACATGGATATATTCGAGCTTGAACACATCGGTGCTCCGCAGCACTCCTTCATTGATCAAAGCTTCGATGTCCTCGTCCTGGATGGATTTTTTCTTGTCTGCAAGGCGCTTGAACTTTTCAAACACCAGGTTCAACTCTTCTTCAGACAAATTGTATCCCATGTCCAGAACATGGCTGTTCAAGGCGTGCCTGCCAGAATGCTTGCCCAGCACCAGGCTGCTTTTGTTCAACCCGATGGTTTCAGGTTTCATTATCTCGTAGGTCATGGGATTTTTGAGGACCCCGTCCTGGTGAATCCCGGCTTCGTGGGCAAAGGCATTTGCACCGACAACGGCCCGGTTGGGCTGGATCATAATACCGGTGATCATGCTGACCAGGCGGCTGGTGGGAAAGATCCTCCTGGTATCGATGCCCGTGGTCATGGGAAAGAAATTGGGCCGCGTGTGCAATGACATGACCACTTCTTCAAGCGAGGTGTTGCCTGCCCTCTCACCAATACCGTTGATGGTGACCTCGACCTGCCTGGCCCCGGTTTTTACAGCTGCAAGGGTATTGGCTGTGGCCAGGCCAAGGTCGTTGTGACAGTGAACACTCAGTACAGCCTTGTGGATATTGGGGGTGTTTTCAATCACGTGGGACACCAGGCCGGCGAATTCTTCAGGGATGGCGTAGCCTACGGTATCCGGGAGATTTATGGTGGTGGCACCGGCATCGATGGCAGCTTCAAAAATGCGGCACAGGTAGTCCGGGTCGCTTCTGGAACCGTCTTCTGCTGAAAATTCCACATTGTCGGTCAACGATGCGGCAAGGCGGACTGATTCAATGGTTTTTTCAAGCACCTGTGCATGGTCGAGTTTCAGCTTATATTTCAGGTGGAGATCCGAGGTGGCAATAAAGGTGTGGATTCTTGGATTTACCGCATCTTTTATGGCATCCCACCCGCGTCTTATGTCATGTTCCGATGCCCGGCAAAGGGCAGCTATCTGGGACACCTTGAGCGTATCGGCAATAAGTTTCACGGCATCGAAATCGCCTTCGGATGCGGCGGGGAACCCGGCTTCAATGACATCCACTCCCAGTTTTTCAAGCTGGGTGGCTATCCTGAGTTTTTCTGCCTGGTTCATGGAAGCGCCGGGCGACTGTTCACCGTCACGCAGCGTGGTGTCAAATACAATTATTCGATTGTCATCTTTCATTTGTTATCGGCCTTGATGGTCTGTTGTCTGTTAAATGGTTTCATTCTGTTTGTCCAAAGACAGCTTGTACTGGAAACTGTCCGCAAGAGCCTGCCAGCTTGCTTCAATAATATCTTCCGACACTCCGACAGTGGTGAACAGGTTTTTTTTGTCCCTGGATTCGATAAGGACCCTTACCTTGGCTTCCGTGCCGTCCATTCCATCGATGACACGCACCTTGAAGTCCACCAGCTGCATGTCGTCAATCTGCGGGAACAGGCTGGTCAGGGCCTTGCGCAGGGCATTGTCAAGTGCGCTGACAGGACCGTCACCTTCGGCGGATGTGATTTCCGTTTTGCTGCCGACCTTGATCTTTATCATGGCATGGGAATAACATGGGCGCTCCCTGTCTTTTTCAATGGTTACCCTGAAGGAAACCAGCTCGAAGTGCGGCACAAACTGTTCGGTAAGTTTTTCCATGATCAGTTTCAATGAACCTTCAGCCGCGTCAAATTCGAATCCGTAATCTTCGAGTTCCTTGATACTGGAAACGATCTGGCGGGTGTTGTTCATGTTGCCGAGATTCACCCCGAGTTCCCGTGCCTTGTATTCAATATTGCTGCGGCCTGACTGTTCGGATACCAGTACCCGGCGCTTGTTTCCGACCAGTTCAGGGGTCATGTGCTCATAGGCCCTTGGGTTCTTCATGATGGCGCTGACATGGACCCCTCCCTTGTGGGCAAAAGCGCTCTTGCCCACAAAAGGCCTGGAATTGATGGGGGTCATGTTAGCGGTCTCGGAAACAAACCTTGACAGGTTCAGCAGCTTTTGAAGGTTGGCATCGCTTATGCAGCTGATATTCAGCTTCAATGCAAGGATGGGGATGATCGAGGTCAGGTCTGCATTTCCGCAGCGTTCCCCATATCCATTGATGGTTCCCTGGACCATCCCGGCACCGCTCTGGACTGCTGTAATGGAATTGGCCACAGCCATGGAGCAGTCGTTGTGGGCATGAATGCCGATCATCACTTTTTTCCCGGATGAAAATGCATGCATCACTGTCTGTGTGACGGTCTGGATATCATTTGGCAGGGTGCCGCCGTTTGTGTCGCACAGTACAAGAGTCCGTGCCCCGCCTTCAACCGCGGCCTGGAGTGTCTGCATTGCATACTCGGGGTTGTCCCGGTATCCGTCAAAAAAGTGTTCGGCATCGTAAATCACCTCCCTGTCATGATCAAGCAGAAACTCGACACTGTCTTTTATCATGGCCAGGTTTTCCTTTCTTGTATTGGCCATGATTTTTTCGACATGAAGATCCCATGATTTTCCAAAAATTGTGATAACAGGCGCGCCACAGTCGATCAATGCAGCAAGGTTGGGATCGTTGTCACACCTGTTGCCTGCCCGCCTGGTAGACCCGAAAGCGGCGATTTTTGAATGGGAAAACTCAATTTGACCGGCCATTTCGAAAAATTGATGGGCACCTGGATTCGATCCGGGCCAGCCGCCTTCAATATAGTGAATACCGATATCATCGAGTTTTCTGGCGATTTTGATTTTGTCTTCAGGGGAGAAAAAAATGTTTTCTCCCTGCATGCCATCCCTCAGGGTGGTGTCATATAACAGTGCGGTTTCCATTTTCATTCATCACTTATCGGTTGGAGGGTCTCAATTGCCTTACGGTTTTACCGGCCTGCCACATTTCCGATTCCCGGATCTGTCTGAGCTCTTCATCCAGTTTTTCCTGGTAGTCTGCCTTTGAATTGGCCTCAAGGGTTATCCGGGTCTCTTCTCCTGATACAACTGATTCGTAAAGCGTTTTAAATACCGGCAGGGTGGCCTGCTTGAATCTTGGTTTCCAGTCCAAAGCTCCCCTCTGGGCAGTCGTGCTGCAGTTGGCATACATCCAGTCCATCCCGTTTTCATCGACAAGGCGGATCAGGCTCTGGGTCAATTCCTCGACAGTCTCGTTAAAGGCCTCGGACGGAGAATGGCCGTTTTCTCTCAGGACATCATACTGGGCTTCCATGATTCCGGCCAGGGCCCCCATGAGAACACCACGCTCTCCGGTCAGGTCTGAATAGACCTCTTTTTCGAATGTGGTGGGGAAAAGGTAGCCGGATCCGATTGCTATACCTATGGCCATGGTCCGCTGAAGGGCTTTTCCTGTATAATCCTGGAAAACGGCATAACTGGAATTTATTCCGCTGCCTGCAAGGAAATTCTTGCGGACACTGGTTCCCGAGCCCTTGGGAGCGGCCAGGATGACATCGACATCCGGCGGCGGAACAATACCGGTCTGCTCTTTGTAAACAATGCCGAATCCATGGGAGAAATACAAAGCATCTCCTTTATCGAGGCATTCTTTGACCTTTGGCCAGACGGTTTTCTGGGCGGCATCTGAAAGCAGGTACTGGATAATCGTTCCTTTTTTGGCTGCATCAGGGATATCGAACAGTGTCTTGTCAGGCTCCCATCCGTCTTTTACGGCCTTGTCCCAGCTTTTGGTGCCGGGTCTCTGGCCGATAATGACATTGATGCCGTTGTCACGCATATTCATGGCCTGGGCAGGGCCCTGGACCCCGTATCCGATAACGCTGACAATTTCATCTTTCAGTACTTCTCTGGCCTGTTCCAGGGTGAATTCTTCGATGGTGGTGACGTCTTCCATGACGCCTCCAAAGTTCAGATTCGGCATTTTTTTTCTCCTTAAAAGTTGTATATTATGGTTTTTGTCAATTTATTTTCACACTTTGTTTTCCCGGGGCAGTGCAATAGCCCCGGTGGATGCAATTTCAATTATTCCCATGGGTTTGAGAAGGTCCAGAAAAGCTTCGTGTTTTTCCGTATCCCCTGATATTTCTATGGTGAAATGGGCAGGACCCACATCAACTATCTTTGTCCTGAAAATATCGGCGATCCTCAGGATTTCCGCCCTTTTTTCCGGTTTTGCGTTCACCTTGACAAGCGACAGCTGGCGCTGGATATAACGCTTGTCAGTAAGGTCATTGACTGTAATGACATTGATCAGTTTGTGAAGCTGCTTTTTGATCTGTTCAATGATATCCGGTTCGCAATTGGTTGTCATGGTGATCCGGGATACATCAGGTTCATTGGTGTTTGCCACGCTGAGGCTGTCGATATTGAAACCCCTTCCTGAAAACAGCCCGGCTATCCTGGACAGCACACCGGGTTCATCATCGACCAAGATGGAAAGCAAATAGCGGTTTGTGCTCATTTTGTTCTACCTTTCATTTGTTCTCAGGTTTAAACCAGCAGCATTTCAGTAATGGCCCCTCCGGCCGGAACCATAGGATAGACGGATTCTTCACGGTCTACAATGAATTCCATGATCACCACGCCGCTGGTTGAAAGTCCCTGGCTGAGTGTCTGGGCAACCTGGTCGGGGCAATCGCACCGGATACCTTTAGCACCGTAGGCCTCGGCCAGTTTGACAAAGTCCGGGGCATGTTCCATGCTGGTGGATGCATAGTTCTTTTCATAGAAGAATTCCTGCCACTGCCTTACCATGCCGAGGAACCGGTTGTTGAGGATGACGATTTTGATATCCAGCCGGGCCTCGATTGCGGTCATCAGCTCCTGGATATTCATCTGGATGGACCCGTCGCCGGCGATATTCACCACCAGCTTTTCCGGGCAGGCCGCCTTGGCGCCAATGGCTGCAGGCAGACCGAATCCCATGACCCCGAGACCGCCGGATGTGATAAAATGATTGGGCTTGTCAAAGTGATAATACTGGGCCGCCCACATCTGGTTCTGTCCGACTTCGGTCGTAATCAGGGCCTTCCCTTTGGTCAGTTCATGCAGTTTTTCAATGACGAACTGGGGTTTTATCACTTTTGAGGTCTGTTCATATTTCAAAGGCGTTGTTTTTTTCCATTCTTCAATCTGAGAATGCCAGTCGGTGCGGTCCTTTTTGTAAAGGGATTCGTTCCCTGATGACAGCATGTCGATGAGCACGTCAAGGGTCTGCCTGCAGTCGCCTACAATGGGGCAGTCCACCTTGACATTTTTATGAATGGAGGTGGGATCGATATCGATCTGCACAATTTTTGCATTGGATGCAAAATTGTCCAGTCGCCCGGTCACCCGGTCATCAAACCTGACACCTGCGGCAATCATCAGGTCACAATGACCTATGCTCATGTTGGCCCTGAAGGTGCCGTGCATCCCGGGCATACCGAGCCACAGGGGGTCTGTTCCGGGAAAGGCCCCGAGTCCCATCAGCGTAGCTGTTACCGGTATGTTGGTCATCCGGGCCAGTTTTGTGATCTGCTCCGAGGCCTTGGACAGGATCACGCCGCCGCCGGCAAATATAACAGGCTTTTTTGCAGTCCTGATCATCTCGATCACTTTTTTGAGCTGTTTTTTATTGGGCGTGTAGGTCGGCTGATAGGATTTAAGGAAAACCTCTGCAGGTTCTTCAAATTCTATTTCAGCCTGCATGATATCTTTGGGCAGATCCACCAGCACAGGCCCGGGCCGTCCTGAACAGGCAAGATGAAAGGCCTCCTTGATTGTCCAGGCAAGTTTTTCAGGTTTTTTGACCAGGTAGTTGTGCTTGGTGCAGGGCCGGGTAATCCCTACGATATCCACCTCCTGGAAGGCATCGTTGCCGATCAGGCCGGTGGGTACCTGGCCTGAAAAAACCACAACGGGTATTGAATCGCAGTGGGCGGATGCTATGCCGGTAACCGTATTTGTAGCCCCCGGCCCAGAGGTAACCAGCGCCACTCCGACAGTGCCTTTGGCCCTGGCATATGCATCGGCCGCATGTACCGCTCCTTGTTCATGCCGGACCAGGATATGCCTCAGGTCATCATGCCGGGAGAGTTCGTCGTAAATATCGATTACGGCACCCCCGGGATATCCGAAAATGGTATCGACGTTCTGGGCCTTTATCATGCGTATGAGAATTTGCGCACCTGTCAGTTTCATTTTAAGTATTCTCCTGGATGATTGGTTTAAATACAGCTCCGTCTCCTGCCGAAAGCACCTGCTTTGCGTATCGTGCCATGTAGCCGTGGCGGATCCGGGGCAAAGGCGCTTTCCATTCGTTGTTCCGTTGTTCAAGTTCTGTGGCATCCACCACCAATTCTATGTGCTTGTTCTTTATATCGATTACAATCGTGTCGTTGTCTTTTACAAGGGCAATGGGGCCTTGTTTGGCAGCTTCCGGAGATACATGTCCAATGCATGCCCCCTTGGTGCCGCCGGAAAACCGTCCGTCCGTGATCAATGCCACGCTTGTGTCAAGGCCCATCCCGGCAATGGCGGATGTGGGTGTCAGCATTTCTCTCATGCCGGGACCGCCGGCCGGGCCTTCATAACGGATAACCACAACGTCATTTTTCCGGATTTTACCTTCCATGATCGCGCCCGTGGCCTGTTCTTCTGAATCAAAAACCCGGGCAGGCCCCTTGTGGAAAAGCATTTCGTCCAGAACGGCCGACTGCTTGACCACGCAACCTTCGGGGGCAATATTGCCGAAAAGTACTGCCAGTCCTCCCTGTTCGTGATACGGATTGTCAAACGGCCTGATGACGTTTTTATCTTTTACCGACACGGATTCAAGATTTTTTTCAACACTGCTGCCGGATACGGTCAGGCAGTTTGTATCGATTCGGTTGTTGTCTGCAAGGACTTTCAAGACCGCCTGTATCCCTCCTGCATAATGAAGGTCTTCGATACGGTGCTCGCCGGCCGGACTCAGGGCGCAAAGATGAGGGGTATCGCCGCTTACCCGGTTGATTAGATCGAGATCGAGATTTATGCCGGCTTCATGGGCGATGGCTTTGAGGTGAAGTACAGTGTTGGTGGAGCATCCGAGCGCCATGTCAACGGCAAGTGCATTTAAAAATGCAGGATAGGTCATCACCTTGTCAGGAGTGATGTTGTTTTCAAGAAGATGCATGATCTGACGGCCTGTCTCTTTTGCAAGGCGGATGCGCTCTGACATGGGCTCAGGGATGGTGCCGTTTCCGGCAAGGGCCATGCCGATGGCTTCTGTCAGGCAGTTCATGGAATTGGCGGTGAACATTCCTGCACATGATCCGCAGGTAGGGCAGGCCGCATTTTCGATGCCATCGAGCAGTTCCTGTTTCATTTTGCCGGATTGAACAGCGCCTACAGCTTCAAAAACAGTGATGAGATCGATTTTTCGATGCGGGTCACCCGGGTGACGTCCGGCCAGCATGGGCCCGCCGCTTATAAAAATGGTCGGGATGTTCAGCCGGGCGGCAGCCATGAGCATGCCGGGTACTATCTTGTCGCAGTTGGGTACCATTACCAGTGCATCGAAGGGATGGGCCATGGCTGTAATTTCTATGGAATCGGCAATTATTTCCCTTGATGCCAAAGAATAGTGCATGCCGGTGTGGTTCATTGCAATACCGTCACAGATCCCGATGGTGGAAAATGCCATGGGAGTGCCGCCGGCTGCAAGAATGCCTGACCTGACCGCCTCGACAATCTGGTCGAGATGCCGGTGGCCGGGAATCAGCTCGTTGGCGGAACCGGCAATACCGATAAAGGGACGGCGGATCTCCTGGTCGGTCAGGCCCAGGGCCTTCATCAGGCTCCTGTGCGGGGCCCGTGCAATCCCTTTTTTAGCTATATCACTTCTCATGTTTTTTGTTCTCCTTAAAAACGAAAAAGCCGTTATCTGCCCCCTTTGGGGCTGATAACGGCTTTTTTTGATTTGTTTTGTCTTATGCCACTAAGAGCCCCGTTGCCAGGAGGTGCCAATAATCACCTCCACAATAATAAGGACTAGAAGTATGCTGATATAAAGTCTGTTCATTGCCTGTTCATTAATAGTAAATAATAGATTGTTTCTATAGTGAAAAAAAAGATGTGTCAAGAAAAAATTCAGTTATACTGATATTTTTTTAATAATACTGTTTTCGTAAGCCTGCCCCAATTTAAAAAAAGTCCTGTCCTGCCTGAATCAAGTTTAAATTGACAAGACATGGATCTATCCTATATTATCTTGATCATGGTTGACCTCAAAGTGTTCAAGATCTGTATATCAATTACAGCTGTCATAACCGGCCTGCACTGTATTCTGTTCTACCTTGCAGGTGCTGTTGCAATAGCTTTGTTTTCCCTTGCGGCCTTTATCGTTATCCTGTTTTTAGGTTTTGCGGCAAATTTTTTGGAACCTGCCGGAAAGGCCGTCGGGTTGAACCTGGTTTTTCTTTTGTTCTGCACTGTCCTTTGTGCCTGGACAGGAGGCATATACAGCAGCGCAATGCTGCTTTTTTTCCTGTTACCGCTGCTGGCCGGAGCCAGTCTTTCAAAAAAGAAGGCGGCAGTGATATCATTGCTCTCCGGCCTCTGTGTCCTGGTCTTTTTTGCTGCGGATCAATTACAGATCAGTTACATAATGATCCGGCCGGTCGTCAATATCAATGTACTGCATAATATTTACCTGCTTTTGACATTTGCCTCCTGCATGGTATTTGTGTACTGTTTTTTATACCGTCTTTCAAGGCTGGCAGACCAGGCACTGGAAAAAGAATCGCGTCTCGAGCAGGTACAATCGGAATCCAGGAGGGCACTGCAGGCCAAAAGTGAATTTCTTGCAAACATGAGCCATGAAATCCGTAATCCCATGAACGGCATTATCGGAATGATGCACGTGATTCTCGATACCCGCCTGGACAAGGAGCAGCGGCGTTATCTCAACATCGTATACAGCAGCGCAAGGGCATTGCTCGGCATCGTCAACGATATCCTGGATTTTTCCAAGATCGATGCCGGTGTCATTGACCTGGACGTCATGGCTTTTGACCTGCGGGTGGCCATGGAAGACATTACCGCCCTGCCGGCACTTCAGGCCAGACAGAAAGGCATCGGTTTTTCCTTTCATGTCGATCCGGACATTTCCTGCCGGATCAAGGGGGATCCCGGCCGCCTGCGGCAGGTGATCACCAATTTGACCGGAAATGCCATTAAATTTACCCAGAACGGTGATGTGACCGTCACAGTAACATTGATATCTGAAACAGATACCACGGTCCGGCTTCGTTTCTGCGTCGACGATACCGGAATAGGGATACCACAGGACAAGATAGAAAGTCTGTTTGACGCGTTCACCCAGGCCGATGCATCCACGACAAAAAAATACGGGGGAACAGGTCTTGGACTGTCCATTTCCAGGCGGCTCGTTGAAAGGATGGGCGGTAAAATTGGCGCGGACAGCATCGAAATGATCGGTTCAACCTTCTGGTTTGAACTGCCGTTTGAAAAACAATCCCAGGCCTCACTGCAGGACAATGTTTTTTCGTTTGATCCAGCCGGTTGCAGGATATTGCTTTTCAGCGACGATATACTTGCCTGTGGTACACTCGAGGATATTTTCAGGCAGGCCGGGTTTGAATATGAAAAAGCCGGCGGCAGGACGGAGGTTTTTAACATGATAGAAGCTGCGGCTCTTGATCATCATCCATTCAATGTCCTGGTAGCAGATATTCATGAGAGTGACCTTAAAGCAGAGGAGATTGGCAAAACCATCAGCAATGATGAAAATTTTTCCGGCATTAAAATGATGCTGCTCACGGCAGTGGGAGCCAAGGGTGATGCCAGGCGGTTCCAGCAGGCAGGATACGCTGCGTTTTTGACCAAGCCGGTGGGAACCCGCTTGTTTGTTGACTGCCTGAAGACCGTTCTTTCCCAAAACCTGAAAAAGAGATATCCCATTATCACCCGGTACAGCATCGAAGAGGCCAGAAAACACATGGCGCGCATCCTGGTGGTCGATGACCAGGAAACCAACCGGATGACCATTACCGCCATGCTCGACCGTTTCGGATATACGCCCGACACGGCGGTCAGCGGAGCCCAGGCCTTGGAAATGCACCTGGCCGAACCTTATGACTTGATATTCATGGATTGCCAGATGCCTGAAATGGATGGTTTTGAAACCACCCGTCATATCCGTGAAAATGAAAAAGAAGGTCAGGGACATACCCCCATTGTTGCGATGACTGGCAATGCCTTTCAAAAAGACAGGGAAAAGTGCCTGGAATCCGGAATGGATGATTTTTTATCCAAGCCTGTGGATCCCGAAGCATTGTCGTATGTCCTCCAGTCTCATCTGCTTGAAATATCAAAGGACATCGAACCTGTCGGCAGGTCGACTCAAAGTGATGCCGATATCCGGCAGGCCACAGAGCAGGACCTTGAAGAAGAAAGCCGGTTTGACAGGGAAAAGATGATGGAGCGCTTCGGGAACAGCCGGGATATTGTATCAACCGTTCTCGAATCCTTTGTGTCTGAAGCGCAGGAGCTGATTGACCGGATACATGAATCACATAAAGCACAGAATACCGCTGAAATGCTGGCCGCTGCCCATGCTTTGAAAGGCACGGCAGCCAACATAAATGCGGAAAAACTCAAAACGCTTGCCGCCCGGCTTGAAACCATGATCAATGATGGGGATATTGCACTTGCCGGGGCGGCATATGACAGGATCAGGGAAGAATACACCCTGGTCAAAAAAGAGATACAAAATGATTGATCTTGATAACATGTCCATCCTTGTAGTCGATGACATGAAAAGCATGCGCCTGACCATACGCAAAATGCTCAAACACCTGGGACTTGGGAAAAAAATCCAGTATGCGGCAAACGGCCAGGAGGGGTTGGCTATCCTGGTGAATTCCAATATCGATCTGGCCATTGTTGACTGGAACATGCCGGTAATGAACGGCACCCAGTTGCTCAGCCATATACGCAAAGACAAGGCATTCCGGGATCTTCCAGTCATTATGGTTACAGCGGAAGCCGAAAAAAAAGTGGTGTCCGAGGTGGCCGAAACCGAGATCGATGCCTATCTTTTGAAACCACTGACGCTCCAGGCCCTGGATACCAAGATCAGGGCGGTGGTGGACCAGGTCAACAATCCCAGCCCTGCGACAAAACACTTGTACCGTGCCAGGGATCTTGAAGAAGCCGGCGATATTGAATCAGCCATTGAGCAGACACGCCTGGCGCTTCGGTACAAGCCGTCGGCCTCACGTATTCTTCGAAACCTTGGTCTTTTGCATTTTAAAATAAACAAAGATGCCATCGGGCTCAAGTGTCTCCAGAAAGCCGCATCGGTCAACCGGAACGATGCAGTGACACGTTATCATATCAGTGAATATTTCAAGGCGAGAAATGATTTGATCTCGACAGCCAAATATCACACGGAGATGCTGAGTATCAGTGATTCCTATATTCCCCATGCCATCAAGCTTGGTGAGCAGCTTTTGCACACCAACAAGAGCGATCTGGGAATCAAGCTTTTTACACAGGCCCTGAACCGGAAGTCAAAAAACATGACGTACAAGGAACAGGTAGTTGATATCTGCATGGCCAACCAGGAATTTGATTATGCCATCACCCTGCTCAACCAGCTGATCAAGGAGTTTCCCTCAAAGCACGAATACATGTTCAAGCTCGGGATATGCCTTATGAACAAGGAGGAACTCGAGTCCGCTTTAGAGCAGTTTATCAAGGTGGATGGGATGACTCACAAGCATATCGAGGCCAAGCTCCAGATCGCCAAGATCTATTTTCAGCTCAACCGTTTTATCGTGGCTGATGAGTATATCAACCAGGTTTTGGAATCGGATCCGAAAAACCCGGAAGCCATGGACATGCGGCGAAAATTCTAACTGGCAGGCATAGGGGCAGGGGCTCAGCAGCCCACCATGTTTATGGTGGCAGCCATGTACCCGGCTCCAAATCCGTTATCTATATTGACCACTGCAATATTGGAACTGCATGAATTGAGCATTCCCAGCAGGGCTGCAATGCCTCCGAAGCTCGTTCCATAGCCGATGCTGGTGGGAACGGCGATCACGGGCGCTTTTACCATGCCGGCAACCACGCTGGGCAGTGCGCCTTCCATGCCGGCCACCACCACGAGCACCGCAGCATTCTGGATACGTTCCTGGTGGGCGAACAATCGGTGAATGCCTGCCACCCCGACATCATATACTGCATGGACACGGTTGCCCATGGCTGCGGCTGTCAATACAGCCTCTTTTGCCACGGGGATATCCGAGGTGCCTGCCGAAAGGACCATGATTTCGCCTGCGCCTGTCACCGGGGGAGGGTGTTTTTCGTAGACCAGTACCCGGGCATCTTCATGGTAAACAGCGCAGTCATACTGGTTGCAGATTGTTTGAGCATTTTGGCTGTCCAGCCGGGTAACCAGTATGATATCCTCGTAAACCCTGAGCCTTTCCATGATGTCCAAAATCTGGCGACAGGTTTTCCCCTGGCCGAATATGACCTCGCAAAATCCTTTCCGCAGTGACCGGTGATGGTCGATATGGGCACAGTCGATGGCTTCAAAGGACAGGTGTGACAGTTTTTCCCGTGCAGATTCAATGGTGAGGCTGCCGCTGGCCACCTGGCCGAGTAACTTGGTGAGCAGATCTTTGTTCATATTGCCTGCCGGATGTTTTACCCCTGCCGCCTGAGCCAGGAAAGACCCTTGGATGATTTTTCCGTCCCTGCCGGCTGCTGCTGTTGCTGGGAATCTACAGGTTTTTTGTCATCTAAAGCCCCGTCTTCCGGCTCGGTCTGGGTTGCCGCCGGCTGGATGCTCTGTTTTGAGTAGCCCCATTTGTAGCGGCCGAATTTAAGATAACCGTACACATTGTTGAACCTGGGATCCTGATCTTTGGAAATCGGAATGACATTGCCTTCGATATTGGGGGCCAGATATTTAAACAGCTCGAGGCTCCCGCCCCCGGTAAGAACAATGGAATCTATGTCCCAGTCATTTTCCCACAACCGGTTCAAATCCGATGCTATGGCGGAAGCCGCATGATTGTAAACCCTTTTGGTCAGGTTGGAAATATTGTATTCCTTGCCCCGGATTTTAATTACCCCGGATTCCGTGAACTTGAACATCCGGTAAAGCTCGATATTAATATTGCTTTCCTGCCTGAGCTTGTTGGCGATAACGGAAAAGCATTTGGAAATGCCCGTATCCATGGTGGAAGACCCCCTTTCAATATACTGAAGGCGGTCGAAAATGCTGAAATCGGATGTTTTGTAACCTATGTCCACCACCCCTATCTTCTGGGCTGCCAGGGATTTATTGTGAATTCTTCCTGAATCGTCGAAAATCAGGTTGAAAATACTGCCGATGGGCTGGGGGATCACCATGACCTGGTCAATGGTAACGGTTTTTCTTGTTTTTTCGCCATTGGGAGAATGAAAGGTGATATCATGGGTTCCCTTGATGATATCTTTTAATATTCTGCTGTCCCGTTTCAGGTATCCAACCGGCAGGCCCGATACCACCTTGACAGGAGCGCTGGTGTCACAGCACAGGGAAACAGCCGCAATGGCGAGAATCCTGACGAATTCTTTGACAAATTTTTCCTGGTCAAGGGTATATTCACGGATACTGGATTGCAGTTCGGCAAAATCACCTAGAAAATAGGAACGGTCTTCCAGTGTCATGTGCAGAGTGGACAAAGGAGACTGGTTGCCCAAAGAGGTCTGAAACTGGATATCGGCAGCATCTCCGATAAGTGATTTGAATATGACGCTGTTCTTGCCGTTGTATGCTTTTGTAAAACCGAATCCCACGTCGATTCCTACAATTTCCATGATGTATCCTCCCTCGTCTGGGTCACTGTAGCCGGATTACTGCGGAAATTACCGTTGAAATAGAGATAGCACCTTCTCTTTGCAGGAGTCAAGCAATAATGATTTAGGAGACCCGTCTTTCTTGCACAAATCAATGGAATAGGATAAATAAAAGGTGGATGTTAACAGAACAAGACACGATATAATGGAAAAAGATACTGTATTTAAAAAAAAGATGGGTCAGGTACCGCCGTTTGCCTTTGACGATGCAGTTACCCGGGTTTTTGACGACATGCTGACCCGTTCGGTACCGCTGTACAGCCAGAACTTGAAACTGCTTGCAAAACTGACACGCACATTTTACCGGCCCGGAACCAGTATCTACGATATGGGTTGCTCCCACGGAAATTTCGGTATAACACTTATGGATGCTTTTGAAAATTACCCGTTTAAAATGATTGGGGTGGACAGTTCCAGGCCGATGATAGACAGGTACAAAGAAAGACTGCAGGGCGGAAATAAAAGCGGGCGGCAGATTGTTCTTGTCTGTGACACCATGGAAAATACAAAAATTGAAAATGCCTCAGTCGTGGTTGTCAACCTGACTTTGCAGTTTGTCCTCCCTGACCGGCGGGATGCCATTATCAGGCGGATTCATAAAGGTCTTATACCCGGGGGGGTGCTCTTGCTCACGGAAAAAACCGTACACAGCGATCCTTTTTTCCAAGAGCTGCAGACCGAGTTTTACTGTTCTTTCAAGCGTGAAAACGGGTATTCTGATCTTGAAATCAGCCAGAAGCGTGACGCCCTTGAAAAAGTACTGATTCCGGATACCATTGAAACCCACGAAAAGCGGATAAAGGAAGCCGGTTTCGTGTTTTTTGAAACCTGGTTGAAATGGTTCAATTTTGCAGGCATGATCGCATTCAAGGGAATATGACCCATGCGCCGGCTGCTGCAGCATTCCAGGGACCTGAATCTCGAGCCTTTTCATGATGCGCTTGAACGTGTCATAAAGGCGAAAGAAAAGTTTTTGCGCCATCCAAAGGGAAATTATCTTAAATTCAAACAGGTGGTAGACAATATCCCTGACCTGGTTCCCCAAAATGTGAACCTTGATTCGGATGTTCTGGAAATCGGATCTTCTTTTCAGCTTGACCCCGACACCTCCACAAAACTCAGGCACAGTCTCATGCAGCTTTGTCCATGGCGGAAGGGACCCTTCAATGTTTTCGGAATTCACATCGATGCTGAATGGCAGTCCTGGTTGAAATGGAACCGGGTCAAGGACCGGATCAGGCCGCTTAAAGGGGCACGCATCCTGGATATCGGCTCCAGCTCCGGGTATTACATGTTCAGGATGGCCCACCATGGGCCGGCAATGGTACTGGGCCTTGAACCACAGAGCGCCTTTTATTACCAGTACCTTGCGCTCCAGAAGTTTCTGCGGCTCGATACGGTGTTCTGCCTGCCCGTTGTGTTCAATGAACTGCCCTCGATGCCGGACTGTTTTGACATGGTTTTCTGCATGGGCATCCTTTACCACCGCAGATCCCCGGTGGATATGCTCTGCAATATACGTGACATGATGAAAAAAGGCGGACAGATCGTGGTTGAAACCCTTGTGATCGAATCTGAATCAAATATATGTCTTTTTCCCCGTGACAGGTATGCCAAGATGCGAAATATCTATTTTATTCCGGATATATACTGCCTTGATTCCTGGCTGTCGCGCGCCGGGTTTTCAGATATCCGCTGTATTGACATTACCCCGACCACAAATATTGAGCAGCGAAAAACCGAATGGATTCAAACCGAATCACTCAAAGATTTTCTGGATCCTGAAAATCATGAAAAAACCGTGGAAGGTTATCCTGCACCGGTACGGGCCATATTCACGGCATCGGCCTGACTCGATGCAAAAGGGCGTAATGCCGGTTTTACGGCCGTTTTGTCGTTACAAAGTGACCTGCCACCCGGCATTGGCAAAGGCGAACTTGTCCTTGAAACGATGGCGCATGGCCGCGGCTGCTGCATTTCCTGTACAGTGGGCTGCGGCAACCAGGTCGAAACCGTAGGATTCAAACGCCTGCATGCTTTGGTCCAGCTGATTTTGTGATCCGATAAAGCCTAAATGGGTCCCCCCGATGATGCCAAAAAACTTCCTGTGGCCGGTCTTTTGTTCAAAATGCCGGATGATGTTGACAATGCCGGCATGGGCGCATCCGGTCACGATGACAGGCCCGGAAGCGGTTTCCACCAGAAGAGAGATATCATCCACGACAGGATCTGTCTCATATCCTTTATCAGTGGCAATTTTCAAATGCTCGTCCTGTTTTTCAAAATCGGTGACCCTTGGGACCTGCCCGGAAAACCAGATGCCTGTCGACAGTTGTGTGAAGTCGCGGTAGAAGGTGAAAGGTGTTTGAAAATGGGATTCAAGATATCTTTGGCTCTGCTGGATGCCGATATAATTGAAAACCGGACCGTCCCGGGTTTCGACTCTGGAGTATCTGGGACGAAAAATTTCAGGATGACCTATGACCCTGATACCGGGATTTGGAGGAAAAATATCTGTCAGGCCCCCGGTATGGTCAAAATGGCCGTGACTGATCACCACCGTTTCAATTTGTGACAGATCGATTCCAAGAGTGCGGGCATTGGATGCCAGGGTCATGCCCTGGCCGGTGTCCAGCAGTGTTTTGGAAAAATCGGTTTCGATCAGGGCACTGAACCCGTGTTCACCCATCAGATTCCTGCGGTCACTGCTGCGGTTTTCGCACAGCACTGTTATTCTTGTTTTTTCCATGGGAGTCCTTGTTTGTTTTAAAAAATCAATGCAGTATCATAAATCATCTATCCTGGTGTGAGGAAGTTTTCCCGGGTCCACATCAACGGGGGAATGGCCGGGGGAGATGAATTTCAGCCTGTCTTCTTTTCTGAAGCAGACAATGCCTTCAAGATAATTGATAACGGTATTTTCGGCAAAAGAGAGCTGCATTGCAAATTCCTTGACAGCAAAAAGGTTCCAGTCATGGGAGACGCACAGGGCTACCTGGCTGTCACCCAATTCATCCAGGCAGGCTGCCATATACCTGACCTGGGTGCCGGCCGCTGTTTCAGGGTCCAGTATAATGGAACTGGAAAGCTCTTTGTCAAACCATTTTTTTATCATAGCTTCGTTGCCAACTTCAACAGCCTGTGAAGCAACACTGCGGATATCTTTGATATAAAAAGGGGTCAGGAGCATGGACACCTTTAGCGGATCAGGCAGAAGGGTTCCATGGGTCCGGGCAACCCCTTTGTCGATCAAGTAGGCGGTTTCGATGCAACGGCCGAATGTGCTGGAGAAAAACCTGGGTGCAAGATCAGGCGGCAGACAGCTCCCGAAGTCCAGTGCCATTTTCTGACCTTCCGGTGTCAAGGGCATGAATGGCTCCATTCCGGGAACACGTGTCTGGCATTTTTCCGAATGACGTATGAGAACGGCGATTTTTTTGATGCCTTCCCGGTGCAGGTCGTAAATTACCCGGCAGGTGCTTGGAGTGAATGTCTGTTTGTCAGTCATATGGATATTTTATGCCTTTTTTATGAGATCTTTTTTTTATAATTGTTGAACTGTTTTCTTACCTTATGATATAGGACCTGTCAACTGAAAGGAAACAGTATTTGTGGCTCTGGATGACTATATCCAATCCCTGTTGAACTACCGGGGATTTGCCGGTGATATTGTCTGTCACCGGGAAATTAAGGCTGCTGAAGCCCTTTATGAAACCGGCGGCAGGCCTGAAGACCCGGTACAGGAATCCATTTTAAGACATCTTGGTATCGACAGCCTTTACGCTCATCAGGCAGCGGCCATCGATCTGATCAAAAGCAATTGTCATACAGTGATCGCTACGCCTACCGCATCGGGAAAATCCCTGATTTACAATATACCTGTACTGTCGCAACTGGCAAAGGACAGCGAATCAACCGCCCTGTATCTTTTCCCTCTTAAAGCCCTGGCAAGGGACCAGCTTGCCACCGTGCAGCAGCTTCTCAAAATTGTAGAAAAAGACTTATGTTCCGGATCACGCCTCT
Organism: uncultured Desulfobacterales bacterium; assembly: GCA_964397015.1. Lineage (GTDB taxonomy): Bacteria > Desulfobacterota > Desulfobacteria > Desulfobacterales > Desulfobacteraceae > MADRE2. The sequence continues at coordinate 22,675 of CAYNHL010000006.1, forward strand.
CTGCAGCTGTATATGACGGGGATGTATCTGCCTATCAAAAGAAAAAAATAAGGCAGCAGCCCCCACATATTCTTTTGACCAATCCTGAAATGCTTCATTTGTCTTTGCTGGCCTGTCACGATTTGTGGAAATCGTTTTTCAGGCAGCTCAGGTACGTAATCGTGGATGAAGTTCATACCTATCGAGGAGTTATGGGATCTAACATGGCCTGGGTTTTCAGGCGGCTGTTGAGAATATGCGAAATATACGGATCAAGGCCGGTTTTTATTTTCTGTTCAGCCACCATTGCAAATCCAGTCGCTTTGACCCGTATGCTGACAGGCCTTGACGTGGCGCTTGTAGATAAAAGCACCGCTCCTACCGGCAAAAAACAGGTCGTGCTGATGAAAGGGATGGCAGGGGCCGCAAAGACCGCTGTTGATCTTGTGCACGCAGCCATGCACCGGCGACTGAGGACTATTGTATATACACAGTCCCGAAAAATTACCGAATTGATTGCCATCTGGAGTTCAGAGCGGGTCAGGTCCCTTTGTGATAAAATATCTGCATACCGTGCCGGTTTTTTACCGGATGAACGCCGTGAGATTGAGCAGCGGCTTTCGTCAGGCGACCTTTTGACCGTGGTATCCACCAGCGCCCTGGAGCTGGGAATAGATATTGGAAACCTTGATATCTGTATCCTGGTCGGTTATCCCGGAACCATCATGTCCACCTGGCAAAGGGCCGGACGGGTCGGCAGGGAGGGAAACGATTCCCTGTTGATCCTTGTCGCCCATGAGGATGCACTGGACCAGTATTTTGTCAATCACCCGGAAGAATTTTTTACAATGCCGCCGGAAACAGCCATTATCAATCCTGAAAATGAAATTATCCGGCAAAATCACCTGGAATGTGCCGCAGCCGAATTCGCCCTGGCTGCTGACGAGGCGCTGCTGAAAACCGGTGACGTTTTCAAGGCGGTAGAAGAACTCGAGGCGGCAGGCCGGCTGTTGAAAAGTGAACAGGGAAAGCTCTGGTACGCAGCCCGGCAGTCCCCGCACAGGCATGTCAACCTGAGGGGGACCGGCACTCACCTTTCCATATTTTTGCAGGGCACAAAAACGGTCCTTGGCGAGATGGACCGTCACCGGGCTTTTTTCGAAGCCCATGAAGGAGCCGTGTATTTGCACCGGGGCGAGTCCTATGTAATTGTCGTGTTTGACCATGAACAGGGGGTGATACAGGCCAGGCCAGGGCAAGTGAATTATTTTACCCGGGCCATGTCCCATAAAGATACCAGTATTCTCGAGGTTCTTGAAACAAAAACCGTCAAAGGGACATCCATGGGATATGGCCGGCTGAAAATTTCGGAACAGGTGACAGGATATCAAAAAAAACAGGCGAACACTGGAAAAACCATAGGCACTGTTCCCCTGGATCTGCCGGTGATCGAATTTGAAACCCTGGGTATGTGGATCGACATCCCGGACAGCATAAAGGATTGTATCGAATCGATGCGCCTTCATTTCATGGGAGGCATCCATGCCCTGGAACATGCAGTCATCGGTATTCTGCCTTTGCTGATCATGACAGACAGAAACGATCTGGGCGGAATTTCAATTCCCCACCACCCCCAGACAAGAAGGGCGGCGGTTTTTGTTTATGATGGTGTGCCAGGCGGGCTTGGATTGACAAAAACCGCTTTTGAGCGAGCTTCAGAGTGTCTTGAATATACATCACGGGCCCTGGCTGGCTGCAAATGTGAAACCGGTTGTCCCTCCTGTGTACATTCCCCGAAATGCGGGTCGGGTAACAGGCCCATAGACAAGGCGGCCTGTATTCAGATTCTCGATATGCTCATGATGGATACCGGGGTTCAAAAAATCCCTGCTTTACCAGGGCGTATTCATATTACACGAGAGGTACTTGACAGACCCGTACAAGAACAGGAACAAATAAAACAACCCGTTTCCTACGCAGTCCTTGATGTCGAAACTCAAAAATCAGCAGCCCAGGTCGGGGGATGGCATCTGGCGCGAAAGATGCAGGTCAGTTGTGCAGTTGTATACAATTCAATCACCAATGAGTTTGTACCGTATCTTCAAAAAGAAATTCCCAGGCTTGTTGAAGATCTCAAATCAGTTGACCTGGTGATCGGATTCAACCTTGTCCGCTTCGATTACCAGGTGCTGTCAGGAGTGTGTGATTTTGATTTTCATTCTCTTCCCACGCTGGATCTGCTGATCAGTGTTCACAATCGTCTCGGATACCGGCTGTCCCTCGATCACCTGGCAAAAGAGACCCTGGGAGCGAAAAAAAGCGCCGACGGGCTCAAGGCACTGGAATGGTGGGCCGAAGGCCGGATTGACGATATTATCGAATACTGTACCCAGGATGTCCGGGTTACCCGGGACCTGTACCTGTTTGGGAAATCCGAAGGTTACCTGCTTTTCAGGAACAAGGCAAAGCACAAAGTCCGGGTTCCGGTGGACTGGTGAGTATTTGCCCTTCTTTTGATTAAGCCTTGATTATTCAAATCATGTTAGCTATTATTATCACGTTATTTTAAGTATTTAATTTCAACTCAAAAAACAGCATTTTACCTGAAATAATAAAGGGGGGACCATGAAACCTTGTTTTTTTTTGTTTTTCGCCTTTTTTGTGGCATTTGGTATCCCTTTAAACTCGGCAGCCCAGGAAAAAGTATATGTCGGATCTGAATCCTGCCGGGACTGCCATGAGGGTGAATACAACCGGTTCATGCAGTACGCCAAAAAAGCGAAATCATTCAACAATATCAAGAAAATGAAAACCAAGCTGACCCCCGAAGAATTTTTGTCCTGTTTTGAATGCCATACCACAGGATATGGGAAAAAAGGAGGATTTGTCTCTGAAACCGAAACTCCGGCCCTTAAAAATCCGGGGTGCGAAGTCTGCCATGGACCCGGCAGCCTTCACGTCGAAACCGAAGATCCTGACAACATAATTTATTCCGTCAGCCGGGAGAGCTGCACCAGGTGCCATAACAGTGAACGTATCGAAGTCTTCAACTTTGAACCATTGCTTTTCGGCGGCGCACACTAAGGTTTTTTGATAAAGGAGATCGCGTTGAAATCTTTCTGGGATATCTTGAACAGAAAACTGTGGATAAAAATACTGTTGCCGGTATCGATTATAGTCTGCATGATAATCGGGGGTATAATTGTTTACAATGTAACATTCCAGGAAAAAAACAGGATGGAGCAGCTGGCGGCAGCCAATCAATCCATGATCCGCATGGTCAACGGGTTCATGTTCGATGCACTTTCCATCGGGGAAAATAACCAGGTCCGGGCACAGTTTGACCGTATCGGAAGATCGTTGCAGGACGTAAAAATTTTTGTCTATGATTACAACGGGGTCGTCTCCTTTTCAACCGATGCCGAAAGTATCGGACAGTCAATGGAAACCTATGTCGATCCGGCAGGCCTCGACAGGCTCGATAGTATGCTGGAAACCGGGCAGGCGCCTGAAGAAACCAGCCAGGCATCCATGAACGGGTCAGGGTTCCTTTACAACAGCCAGGCCATTTTTAACGAATCCAAATGTCATCACTGCCATGGAGATACCCGGAAAATCCTGGGCGGTATATCTGTTTTTTCAGGATCTGACACACTTGTGGAAAATTTGAGACAGGACAGGATCATCAACCTGATGACCGGTATGGCAGGACTGGTTTTCATCGTCCTGTTCATCTGGCTTTTTTTCCATTTTATAGTCAATACCCGGGTAAAACAGATCCTTGACGCCATGGCCCTGATGCGGCAGGGAGATTTTACAAATGCCATGGAAGTTGGGAAAGGAGATGAATTGAATCATATCCTGGCCCGCATCAGTTTTGTGAACCAGGAACTGCGATCTACACTTGACCAGGTCAAGCAGAACAGCACCCGGTTGTTTACTGCGGCATCAGACCTGACCTCAATTGCGGGCAACCTGTCTTCAACCAGTGTTGAATCTGCCGGAAAAGCAAGCGCGGTCACAACGGCGGCGGAAAAGATGAGTTCTGACAATACCGCCATTTCCAGTGAAATGAGCCAGGCCTCTGAGTCTGTACAGGCCATGGCCGCCGCCATCGAACAGTTGAGCGCCACCGTGCTTGAAATAACCCAGTCGGTCAATTCATCCAAGACATTGACACAGGATGTGGTCGAGCAGTTCAGCCAGGTGATAAAGGTGGTTGAAAACCTGCATGAAAGTGCGGGGGATCTGGACGAAGTGACCGATGAAATCCGTTCAATATCGGAACAAGTTGGCATGCTGGCTTTGAACGCCAAAATTGAAGCCGCCCGGGCCGGGGAAGCCGGAAAAGGATTCGGTGTCGTGGCCCAGGAGATTTCTGCTTTGGCGCTGGATACGGATGAGGCCACCGTTCAGGCCGATGAAAAACTGCAGCGCATGAGAGAAATGACCGGCCAGGCGATTTCAAGTATTGAGCAACTGTCACAGCTTATCCAGTCCTCTGACGATGCCATGGCCAGCATCTCCGCCGCGGTGGAAGAACAGAACGCAACCACGAAAGAAATTTCACAGAATGTAAGCTCCGTGTCTGAAGAAATGACCCGGATGAATACCCAGATACAGGAAGGGGCTGTTGTGGCAGGTAAGATTGCCGGTGACATTGAGTCTGTAGAGCATGACTCCCATACGGTCAAGGACAACAGCCAGAAAGTCGACCAGGCCGCTGACTCCCTGTCATCACTGGCCGAAAGCCTTGAAAAACTCCTGCAGCGGTTTAAAATTTAAGCCATCAGCTTTTTTATTCTTGATCCGACCTGTTTTGACAGGTCAAAAATCTCTTTTACCTTGAATATATATCCCAGCCCCCCAAAAACAAGGGTGAACAGTCCTGCAGCGATGATGCAGATGATGGCTGCGTCCCAGAAGCCGCCATCGTTGAAAATCTTTTGAAGCCGGATTGTCACAGGATAAACCAGGACGCCTGCAATCAGGCTGAGCATGACTGTTTTTAAAAAAAACAGGTAAACCTGGCGGCTGTAACGGTTATCGCTTTTCCGGTTCCACAGTGCATACAGAATGACAGTCTGCACAATGGCACCAAGAGATATGGCCAGGGCAAGACCCGGGGCATTGAAAAAAGTTGTAAACAAGTAATAAACCGGCAGAAATGCAATCACGGCAAGGGAATTGACAATTGCAGGAAACCATGTGTTCTGGGTCGCGTAATATCCCCTGGTGACAATGGTCTGGCAGGTAAAGGCAAAAGCGCCGATCATGAAATAGGGCAGGATCCGGCTGGTCTCTATCACGGCCTCGAGATCAAACGCCCCTCGCTTGTAGATAATTGTCACAATTTCAAACCTCAGCAAGCCCAGCAGAACGGAAAACGGGATCACCAGCAGCAGAAATTTAAGTGTCCGGTTCAAAAGACGGTTGAGTTCATCAATTTGGTTCAACGCGGCAAAGCGGGCCATGTATGGATAGGCAGCAGTACCCACGGCCTGGCCGAAGAAACCGATCAGCATGAACATTATACGCATGTTGTAGTTCAAAACGGCAATACTGCCGTGTCCCAGGAAGGACCCGAAAAATTTGAACAAAAATTCACTGGAAAATGTCATGGTCAGCCCGAGTATGAAAGGAAGGGTTATGACCAGGTATTTTTTGAATTCCGGATTGGAAAAATCAAGGGCAGGGGACCAGGTCAGGCCAACCTTGCGGGCACCGATCATCTGGAGCAGGAAACTGCCGCAGACCGCACCGGCCAGTACTCCCCAGGAAAAGCCCTCGATGCCGGTCAGCGGATATAAAACAAGGCCGCCAAGGATAATGAAAAGATTATAGACAAGGGGAGCAAGAGCCGGGATAAAAAAGCGTTCGTTTGCAAACTGGACTGCCATGAACAAACCGCCGCAGAAGAAAAAAAACTGGGCCGGCAGAACGATTCGTGTCATGCGGACCGCTTTTTCAAAGATTTCAGGGTCCTGTATTCCCGGTGCGAGAAGGGTGACCAGTTCAGGGGTAAATATGATGCTGATACCAATGAAAACCAGAAGAAGCATGCCGCCGGCATTTAAGACAATGGAAAAAATCCGCCACCCCTGTTCCGGGTTACGGGTTGACATGCATGCTGAAAAGATGGGAATAAAGGTAATGGACAAAAAACCGGAGGCCATTATATGATTGAGGATATCGGGAAGAATGAAAGCAACCAGGTAGGCATCTACCTCGGCACCGGTTCCCCCGGCCGCCGCAATGGCCATTTCACGGAAAAGACCGATGACGCGGCTTAAAAATACAGACCCCATCATGATCACCGATGCCACTGTTATTTTTTTCCCCAAAGATGCCTGTGTCATGATACCCGTTGGATTACCACAAAGCCCGGGCAAATAAAAGCATTAAGGCGATAAAAAGCATTTGACTGATATTATAAGGCCCCTTATAGTAGGGCCGTTATTTGATTCAATATTAGAAAAACGGAAAAACCGGAAAAAAAAAGGAACAGCAACATGATTACACGTATCGGCATCGGCGCATGGATTGCTTCCCTTGTGATTATCCTGTTCAAGGGTATTACCACGTTAATGGAAAAAGAAATGTTCTGGACCGACCTGACATTGTCCACCCTTTTAGGAGATTTTTCAGAACGCTTTATTGATTTTTTTCCTTCCGGCTTACAGAGTTCGGTTGATACCCTTGTGTACGACATAGAGATTTACCTTCTGCTGATCGGGATCGGAATTGTCTGTTTCATTATCGGTGCGTTCAAAAAAGCCTGAGCCTGTAATTTAAGAACATGAGATTCAAAACTCTTGAACAGTGCATCACCTTTCTTGAACAAAAGCGTCAACTGGTAAGGATTCCCTTTATGGTGGATCCCTGCCTTGAAATGGCTGAGATCACGAGAAGGGTTTTTGAAGCAGGAGGGCCGGCCATTTTATTTGAAAAGGTTAAATCCAGCCCTTTTCCGGCGGTCTCAAATCTTTTTGGTACCTATGACAGGTGTCTTTCGATATTTGAACCGGAGCTCGACAATATCCGCGCTCTGGTGGATGTCCGCTCCGATCCTTTTTGCGCTGTCAAAAATCTTAAAACCGGTTTCAAGGCTGCCAGGGCGATGGTGAACGCCCTGCCGGTCAAAAAGTCCAGGGCTCCGGTGACAGCCTGTACCACGACAGTCGGCCGGCTGCCCCAGGTCAAGTGCTGGCCGGATGACGGCGGGGCTTTCATCCTGCTTCCCCAGGTATTTTCCATGGATCCGGACAAGCCCGGTATCCTTCATTCCAATCTCGGCATGTACCGCATACAGATATCGGGCAACGACTATACCCCTGATGAACAAATCGGACTTCATTACCAGCTTCATCGCGGCATTGCCGATCACCATAAAAAGGCCATGGAAAAGAACATGCCGCTGAAGGTATCAATTTTTATCGGTGGTCCTTTGGCCCACACGCTGGCGGCGGTAATGCCCCTGCCCGAAGGTATGCCTGAAATAGCCTTTGCCGGGGCCCTGGGCGGAACCGGTTTCAGGTACACACATCACAACGGGTACATATTGTCCGCAGATGCGGATTTTTGTATCACCGGTACACTGGTGCCCCACCAGACCAGAACCGAAGGACCTTTTGGCGATCATCTCGGCTACTATTCGTTGGCTCATGCTTTTCCCTTTATACAGGTGGACAATGTTTTCCATAAGAAAAACGCCATATATCCATTTACAGTGGTGGGCAGGCCGCCAATGGAAGATTCGAATTTCGGACGGCTCATTCACGAGATGACCCGCAAGGCTGTTCAGGATACCATTCCTGGTGTGACGGCCGTTCATGCAGTGGATGCGGCAGGAGTGCATCCGCTGCTTCTGGCCAAAGCCCGGGAGCGGTATGTACCTTTCGAGCCCAGAAAACCGCGTGAAATATTGACCGCGGCCCATGCCATTCTGGGTACAGGCCAGCTGTCCCTTGCCAAATACCTTATGATATGCGCACACGAAGATTGTCCGGAACTGGATATAGGATCCCGGGAGGATTTTTTCACCCATTTTCTCAAGCGCATCGATCTGTCATCAGGGCTTCATTTTATTACCCGCACCACCATGGATACCCTTGATTATTCCCACGGGCCGCTCAATGAAGGTTCCAAGGTGATCATGGCTGCGGCCGGTGAACCTGTCAGGAAGCTTTCGGCCGTAATTTTCAAAGATATTGCAGTCACCTCAGGGTTTTCAGATCCGACGATGGTCATTCCAGGGATCATGGTCATTCAGGGACCAGCCTTTAAAGATTATGCAACCTCCGGCAACCAGATGAACCGCCTGGCAGATTGCCTGGGAGACCAGGAGGTTATTTCAGGCTTTCCCCTGTGCGTGGTGGTGGATGATGCCCGGTTCTGTGCCAGGACCTTTGACAATTTTTTATGGTGTACTTTTACCCGGTCCAATCCATCTCATGATATTTATGGCGCCCGTTCGACTATGGCCCACAAGCACTGGTCCTGCAGGGTGCCCATGGTCATTGACGCCCGGATCAAGCCTTTTCATCCCCGGCCGCTTGTTCCCGATCCAGATGTCGCCCGTAAAGTGGACCAGATGGGCGCCAGGGGCGGGCCGTTATACAAAATCATATAAAACGCTCACCGCGGCGGGAGAGTTAAGGGATATTTTATGCTTAAACGACTGAAATGGATTATATATACAAAGCCGTTCGGACTTTTTGTCTACTTGTTTATCAAGCTGTATCTTCTCACCGTCCGTGTTCATATCATCAATCTTGCACCGGTTATTTCCCTTCTTGAAAACGGCGAAAAGGTGCTTTTGTGTGGGTGGCACCAGCAGTTTTTTTCAGCTATCGGCTATTTTAAAAAATTCAGCAGATACTCCCCCATTATCATGATCAGCAGGAGCCGGGACGGGGATCTCATTTCCAGGGTGGCAAACTTGAGCGGATGGAAGACCGCCAGGGGATCGTCATCCAGGGGCGGCAGGACCGCCATGGAGGAGGTTATACAGCATTTGAAAAAACACTCCATGGCTGCACATATCCTGGACGGCCCCCAGGGGCCCATGGGCAGGGTAAAGGCCGGTGCAGTAAGAATGGCCCGGGAAACAGGAGCCAGTATCGTGACCATTCATGTCGAACCCCGGGCGGCCCGTTATTTCAGGTCCTGGGACCAGTTCATGCTGCCGTTGCCGTTTTCCAGTGTCCGGTTGTGCTTTGGTACTCCGTTCAAGCTTGAAAAAAGCGGTACACCCGCTGAATTTGAACAGCAGCGAATGCTGCTGGAAAACAGTTTTGCCGATAAGCTGGTGGTCAAATATCCATTGAGACGATAACGCTGGTACCCTCGTTTTCGGTGCTTTCGATGGCTATGCGGCCGTTGTTTCTATCGATAATGTTTTTGGCGAAGCAGAGCCCCATCCCTTTTTTTTCGGTACCGGGAACAAATACCATGTCCAGCGTTTCAGGAGACATACCGCATCCGAGATCGGAAACCGTTATGGTGACTTCCTTGCCAAAAACAGCTGATGAAACGCAGACAATCCCCTTGGGAGAAACCGCCTGGAAGGCATTTTTTATAATCTCGTAAAAAGCCTGCTCCATTGTCGCCGCCATTAACTTAACATCCGGCAGTTCAGACAAAAACCACTGGACATCGATGTTGTCATTGAATTCTTTTTGAACTTTTTTAACTGCTGTTTCCAGCAAACTGTTCACACGGGCTGGTGTTTTCTTTTCTTCGGCCCTGTCCAGAAACTGTTGAAGTTCTTCAATGGTTCTTGCGATTGTTTCCAGGCCTTCTCTGGAATCATGGATGATCCTTGGATAGTGTTCCATGATGTGATCAAACCGCTGGTCTTTTTTAAACTGGTGAATATCTGAGAGGATGGCAGCGGTATCAGGACGGGTTATCGATTTTGTCTTGTCTGCGTGAAGGGTTATTATATGGTGCAGCATATCATACTTTCCAAGCAGCAGGTTCATGTGAGCACGGTACTGGTTAATGGTATCAAGGTTCTGTTTAACCTTGCCGTTGGTATCCTGGATCTGGCTTATTGAACTGGCGGACATGGCGGTTGCAGCTGCCATGGCCTGCTGCCGGTCAAGTTTTTGGATTGCGGTTTTCAGCTGACTGCTCTTGGTTTCGATCAGGGCTTCAAGGGTTTTATTGTATTTTTTAAGGCTGGTTTCCGCCACTATACGGCGGGCGATTTCCCTGTTCAGGCGGTCGTTTTTTTTTGCTATTTCCCTGTTTTTTTTGTCCAGGTCCACAAGATGATAATAGGATCGCAGGGCGGTTGTAATGGTGGTAAAAAGTTTCTGGTTGGTAAGTTCGGTTTTTTCCTTGTAATCGTTGATGTCATAATTGAGAATCACCTCTTTTTCAGGTGCTTTTCCAGGCTGCCCTGTGCGAAGAATGATCCTGATCCTGTCATTTTTCAAATCCTGCCGGATATAGCGGGCCACTTCCAGCCCTGCGTCCTGAGTTTCCATCACGACGTCGAGAAGCACGCATGCAATGTCGTTATGGGTACGCATAATTTCTTTGGCTTCGCTTGCCGAATAGGCGGATAGAAAATTCAAGGATACTCCATTGAAAACGTAATCCGCCAGCACCATTTTTGTCATGGTGTGAATTTCGGCCTCATCATCTACAATCAGAAGCAGGGCCTCGAATGCAGAGTTCCTGGTTTCTGGTTTTCTTCCGGATTCACTTGAAAAGACAACCAGGTCATCTTCAGTGTCTTTGGACGATTTTTTATCCCTGCCTTGTTTTTGTGTCCGGGCCTGTTTCATTGATAAACCTTACAAAGCGTGTTGAAAAAAAGGTCAGGCATCAAACCATGACGACAATATCAGGCTCACTGACCGGTTCATCTCTGCCTGGAAATCGGCTGTATATTTTTTCTGGTACATGTGCTGGCCGATGTTGACTGCGCCGTTAATTTCCCCGCGGCGGCCGAAAACCTCACTGTGGCGGCCTGCATACATGTCTTTTAATGCAGGATCATCCAGCCGCCGGTATTTGTCCTTGAAAACAATATACGCTTTTTCATACCTTGACGTCAAAGGTCTTTTTTTCTGCTGTTGTGTGGGGTAGCCCAGGCACAGCATGGTAAGGGGAAATACAAACCTGGGAAGATCGAACAATTCTTTATGGATTTCATAATGTTCCATGATATCCCCGATATAGCAGGACCCCACTCCTAAAGATTCGGCTGCGATCACGGCGTTCTGGGCGGCCACCATTGTATCGCAGCAGGAAATGAACAGGTCTGCAGGTCCAGGGGAGCGAATGGGACGGCCTGTCATCTGTTCGACACCGCTTGATTTGAAGGTGTCGTACCATCGCTGGTAATCTGCAAGAAACAAAAGCACAAAAGGAGCTCTGGCAATGAATGCCTGGTCGTCACAAGTCTTTGCCAGGCGGTCCTTGATATCCTGCCGCGTGACTTCGATAATTGAATACAGCATCATATTGCCGGCGGTAGGCGCCCTCAGCGCGGCATCCAGAATCTGGCTGCGGACCTCTTTAGATACAGGCCGGTTATCATAGGCCCGCACTGATTTTCTGTTTGCCAGCAGGGAAAGAACGGGATTCATGGTATTTTCCTCTTAAATAATTCTATCCATCAGTTGTCTATCGTGTCCATCGCAAGTTTCAAGCCGAACCCGATAAAAATCAGGCCGCTTATTTTCTGCATCATGACACCGATATAATCGTTGTCCCTGAGGGTTTTTGTCATCTGCGAGGCCATCCTGGTAAGGGCAAGGCACCACAGGGTGCCTGTAGTAAGGAATGTGGCTCCAAGCAGTAAAAAGGGCAATGAGCCTTGGGCATGGACCGGATCGATGAACTGGGGGAGAAAGGAGATAAAAAACAGCCCTACCTTGGGGTTGAGAATATTTGTGATCACCCCCTGGCGGTATATTTTGAAAAGATCCCTTGTAGCAAAATAGACTTTTTCATTTTCAAACAACCTTTTTTTTGTGCAGATGGTTCGTATCCCTAGAAACACCAGATAGGCCGCACCGGCATATTTCACAATGCAGAAAAGCGAGGAGGAAGCTGAAAGTATTATGGACAACCCGAAAGCTGCCGATAGAACATGGACCACACATCCGGACATGATACCGGCCACGGATACGAGACCGGCCCTTTTCCCCTGGGCCACGCTCCGGGTCATGATGTAGACCGTATCGGCACCCGGGGTTATGTTCAGGATGACACAGGCCGTGACAAAGCCTGTAAAATTTTCAATTCCGAACATGGACATACCTTCTCATAATTTCGTTGTAAAAGAGTATCAGTCAAGCAGGGCATCTATGAACAGCCTGGCATCGAACTCCTGTAAGTCATCTATCTGTTCTCCGATCCCGATAAATGTTACCGGGATCTGCATGGTTCCTGCTATGGCAGCTACAATGCCCCCTTTGGCGGTGCCGTCCAGCTTGGTCAATGCAAGCTGGCTGACATTGACGGCATCGTGGAACAACCTTGCCTGGGAAATGGCATTCTGTCCGGTGGTGGCATCTACAACCATCAGGGTGTCATGGGGGGCGCCGGGGAGCCTTTTTTCAATGGCCCGCTTTATTTTTTTCAGCTCTTCCATGAGATTTTTCTGGGTGTGCAGCCGTCCGGCAGTATCAACAAGCACCACATCGATATCTCTTGCTATTGCGGCTTCCACCGCGTCAAAGGCCACGGCGGCAGGATCTGCGCCAGGTTTGTGCTTTACAAGGGAAGCACCGGATCGTTCCGCCCAGATGGCGACCTGTTCGATCGCTGCAGCCCTGAAGGTGTCGGCGGCAGCAATGAGAACCTTTTTGCCGCTGCGTGTATATTTCATGGCAAGTTTCCCCAGGGTCGTTGTCTTGCCGGTGCCGTTGACCCCGACCACCATTATGACATGGGGCTTGAAAGAGGGTGGGGCATTTGCTTCCTTCTTTCTATCATCTTCACTGGGAAACTGGGATAAAAGCTGTTCCTTGAGCACTGATTTGAGTTCATCGGCGCTGTTGAGCTTCCGGGATGCCTTACGTAAATTTTCCATGATTTCCATGGTGATGTCCATGCCCAGGTCCGAAGTGATCAAAAGTTCTTCGAGCTCGTCAAACAGTTCGTCGGTAATGGAACCGGACGGGGAAAAAAGCTCATTGATATCTGTGGTCAGTATTTTCCTTGTCTTGGACAAGCCCGATTTGAGCCTGGAAAAAACTGTTTTTTCAGCCGGGGTGTCAGGCACGGATTTTTTCTTGAACAGGTTGAAAGCCAATTATAATTCTCCATAAAAAAATCAATTCATGGCGTTCTATTTACAATGTTATGACATCAGAATCAAGATATTCAGAGCTGATCTGAATTTTAAGTTTGATTTTTGCGTGTCGGTAGAGATAGTATTCATTTGAATAATTTCTTTTTTTAGTGGGGCAGGAGGAGAATAGCGAGGTTCTGATCATGAAGGGAAATTTTTTGTTTTGGGTTATAATTATTTCTCTGGCAGTAATACTGCCGATAGGTGCTGTTTGTATTTTTAAGCTTATCGCCAGACTTATTCCGATACCGGAAAATTGTCTTGAATACCGTGGACGTTTTGAAGAGCTGAGAAAAAGATATCAGAAAATGGACCTATTGGGAGGATTTGCTGGTTTTGCCGGTCTCTTTCTTGGTGGCTGGCTGGGCTGGCTTATCTGCCGCTTTTTATGCTCCTGGCGAGCGTCCGGTATGGAGGGTGTTTATATCCTTGCTCCCAGCGGTGGCATCTGTCTTTTTCCATCGGTTCCACTGGGTATTGTCACAGGACTTATCGCAGGCACAGTATTTTTGAAACTCGTTTTAAAAGAGCGTTTCCAGGAGATGGAATGTTACGCTCACTTACGAATGGGATTCAATGTTACGGCATTCAACAAATATTTCCTTTGCATCTGTATTCTGCTCAGTATCATTGGTATCCTGATACCCCTGAACACATACACGATAGTCACTGATAATGGAGTACGGTTCAATCCTTTAACAGGGTTGACAGAAAAAGCTTATTTATATTCGGATATCGAGAAGGTGCAGGAACACCATTATGTTAAAAACCGCTTCAAGACAGATATAACAGTAAAGCTCGAATTCAACGATGGCCGTGAATGGAACAGTGGTAATACTGAAGAACTGCCGAACGAAAAGGCTGTTGAAATTGCCAGGTATCTGAGCAGTAAGGCCGGAGTCGGGTTGACCAGGACAGAGCGCAGGAGAAGATGATTGCATAAGATATATTAATTACAGCAAGGTCGGTCTTTGCTCAAAGCACCATAGTCAAGAATTATTCTACGTTTATCCTGTTTTTTTTGATCCCTGCCTGAAAATCAATATTACAAGAAAAAAAAGCAGCACAACACCGACACTCATAAGAATTACAGGTACAGTGTCCGAGGTCTGATAAACCGATCCTATTTCAGTGAGTTTTTTGGACGCCTGGGGGTGTCTGCTTATCAAAGGTCCCAGCCAGTGGTTGAGAATAAACCAGAGCAGTCCGATAACTGAAGTCAGCATGGCCCACAAACTGAGCTGCAAAGCATAATGGGCAAATCCGAACCGCTGAACTATCAACTCCATCATGAGAACAATGATGCATGCCATCAGAAGGCTTAAGACAAGGCCGGGAATGAATACACGGGCCAGCAGATCAGTCATTCCTGTGGTCAGACAGAAAATGGAAAAACCGATCAACCAGCCAAGCAGACCAACAGTAGTACCAAGATAACCTGCGATTGTACCGATCTTTTTTCCTTCCATTTCAGCCTCCTTTCTTTGATCCTTCTTTTTTTGCAAAATTAATTTATATTACGATAGTTGATCCTTATGTCAAGTTGAAGTTTGAGTCACCTCTGCCGCATTTATTTTTTACACGCGATAACCCTTTTGTGTCCAGGTGCAAATCACTTCTGTGTATTGACTTTAGACATGAATCCTTATAGGGAATAAGCCACTTTACTTTTGCACCAGATTAACAAAGTGATAAATTATGATCAGCTCAATACAAAAACAATGGTTTTTACTGGCCCTTGTGATGGTTTTCCTGGCAGTTATTTTCGATCCATCCGGCCTGCTGGTGACTGCAGGCCTGGCCATTAAGAACCATCACGGTCCTGATATCCTGATTTTTATCATATTTTTGTTTTCCGGCCTGATAATAGAAACCCACCAGGTTTCGTCCGGAATCCGGGATGTCAAATCTACTGCACTTGCCCTGTTCCTGGTTGTTCTGGTCTCTCCTCTGGCGGCCCTGATACTGGGCATGATTCCGCTGCCTTCAGGCGTGATCCTGGGCCTGTTCATAGTTTCTGTCATGCCGACCACCTTGTCCAGCGGGGTTGTGATGACGGATAAATCCGGCGGCAACATGGCCCACGCCCTGTTTGTCACCATTTTATCCAACGGGGTTGCCGTTGTTTCCATTCCCGTTATTCTGACTCTGCTTTTGATGCGCTTTGACAGGCAGCTCGCTCTTTCCATCGACCAGGGAGCCATTGTATTCAAGCTGGTCGTGGTGGTGCTGGTTCCCCTGTTTCTTGGGATGGGGCTCAAGCGTTTTGTTTTTCCGGTTTCCACCCGGTGGAAAAAAATTTTCCAGGTGCTCAACCAGTGGCTGGTGATTTGCATTGTTTTCATGTCGGTTTCAGGTGTAAAGCAGATGCTGGTAACCCAGATTTTTCCCGTGATTTACATAAGTTTCCTGGCTGCGGCATTTCATCTTTGCCTGCTGCTGTCTGCCATCGGCCTTACCCGCCTGGCCGGCATCGGCAAGGGGAAGAGGGAAAGTGTCATTTTCATGGGTTCCCAGAAAACTCTGCCTTTGTCGGTCATGATCCAGATGACCTATTTTTCTGAATACGGCACCGCGCTTCTGGTCTGCGTACTTCACCACGTGGTTCACCTGATGATGGACAGCTATCTGTGCTCGAAAATGGCAGGATCTGAAAGGCCGAAGAAAAAGTGACTTTACATGACAGTTGTGTACACTGTAGAATGGTTGAGCGTTGAACGAACTCAATGAGGGGGCAAATGATGGACTCGTCACAGAATGAAAAACTTGTTGAGATGGAAAACAGGCTGTCAATGCTTCAATCCCAGAAAGACCGCCTGATCAGGGAGCTCGATGATATCGAGGAACGGTATGAAAAAACCGACCGGCTGTACAAAAAATTTTTTCCGCTGATCATCGATGCCCTGGTGACACGGGATACAGAATTCGGCAAGGCCTGCAAAAATTTGAGCAAGGCTATGAAAAAAGGGGATTCCGAGGGCAAGATCGAATATATCTGCGACCAGGTCAAAACAGCCATGCTCAAGGAAGACCCCGGTGCCGGAGGGTTGAAGAAAAAGAGCTTGTTCAGCGCCTTTAAAAAAGATGACTCCAGCTCACTGCTCGATGAGATAAAAAAAGGGTACCATGAATCCGTCCACATCCTTAAAGCAAGCCTTGGAGATGCATACCTCAAAAAACTTGACCGCATCACCAGTCAGATATATTCAATTTCCGATATCAGGGATATCAACCAGGTCCGGGAAGCTGTCTTTGACCTGATCCGCGACTATATAGAAACCACAAGTGTCGACAGGGAAAAGGTAGCTTCCTTTGTCCAGGAAATCGTGGTCAGGATATTTGAGATCGAATCCATCCTGATGCAGTCCTATGAGCATTCAGACCGGATCAATACTGCAAACCAGGGATTTGAAGCTGTTTTGAGTTCTGAAATGCAGGTTTTGAAAGACAGGACCGCTGTATCTACAAGCCTTGAACAGCTCAAGGAACAAATATCCCAGCGCCTGGCCTCAATTGAAAAAGCCCTGCAGGAAAAACAGAGTTTTGAAAAAGCGCTGCGTGAACAGGAAGCCCGTAAAAGAAATGATTTTACAGCCGGATTAGACCAGTTGAAACAGGAGCTGAACAAGGCCACCAGACACTCTGAAGCACTCGAGAAAAAACTGAACCAGGATCCTTTGACCGGTGCTTACAACAGAAGAGCCTATGACAAAAAAATTGTCGACGAGATGGAACGCTTCCTGCGGTATGACACAACGTTCTCGCTGCTGATGATCGATGCCGACAGGTTCAAGAACTTGAATGACCGGTACGGCCATGCCATCGGGGACAAGTGTCTCAAGGAAATTATCAAAAGAACCCTGCCCCTGCTGCGTAAAAACGATATGCTTGCCCGGTACGGGGGTGAAGAATTTGTCGTTATCATGCCCCAGACCGATCTGGACGGTGCCAGGGAAGCAGCGGAAAAAATCAGGAAAACCATTGAAAAAATTGGGTTTATTTACAAGGAAGAAAAGGTCAAGGTCACGGTCAGTATCGGGGTTTCCCAGGCACGAAAAGGAGACCAGACCCATGACGCTGTTTTTGAGCGGGCCGATATCGCACTTTACCAGGCCAAGGAAAAGGGAAGAAACCAGGTTGTCGTACATGATACTACTGAATAAAGGAGAAAAATGACCTCACTTGATCACTCGGATATTCAACAGATACTCACCCGCGCAGAAGCACAGGCGGCCCTTTCTCAAAACAATACTGAAACCAGCCGGCGCCAATCTTTCTGCCCTTTGAAAATCAATGTGTTTGACAACCCGGCAACCTCTCTCGAGGACCAGGACATGTACCGGTTCACACCGGATCCCAATGCCAGAAAACTGCTGCCTGATATAATCGACATGAAGGTACAGCGCCTTGTACCCGAAACAGCGAAAGCCGGGCAGCATTCAAATTCATTTGCCGCTCCCAGGAATATAGGAGTTGTTTTTTCAGGCGGCCCGGCCCCGGGGGGGCACAACGTGATATGCGGCATTTTTGACGAGGCTTTGAGAATAAATAAGGACAACAGGGTATTCGGGTTTTTAAACGGGCCGGACGGCCTTATTGACGGTGAATATATCGAGATAACCGCATCCCTGGTGGATGTCTTCAGGAACACGGGCGGATTTTCCATGCTGAAAACAGGCAGAACCAAGATCGACTCGGACTGGAAAATCCAGAATGCGCACCGTACATGCCGGGAACTCGATATCAGTGCGGTTGTCATCATCGGCGGGGATGATTCCAACACCAACGCGGCTTTTCTGGCCCAGAAATTTTTACCCCATGGCATCCAGGTAATCGGGGTGCCCAAAACCATTGACGGAGATCTCCAGGTAAAAACCCGTGACGGACAGGTGTTGTGCGCCATATCATTTGGATTCCATACAGCGGCCCGCACCTTTTCGCAGAGTATCAGCAACCTTGCCGCTGACGGGGCCTCGGATGTCAAATACTGGCATGTCTGCAAGGTCATGGGCCGCGTGGCCAGCCACCTTGCGCTGGAAAGCGCCCTTCAGACACATGCCAATATCACCCTGATCGGGGAGGAACTTGCAGATTATGTGGACCGGGTCCGTATTGAAAAGGCCAGGGAGAAAGGGCAGGTCGATTATACCGCCTACGGGATAACACTGCGTCATGTGTCGAGGCTTATCTGCGATATCATTGTCAGGCGTGCTGCCTGCGGGAAAAATTACGGTGTCATGATCATTCCGGAGGGGCTGCTGGAATTTATCAACGAGATCCAGATATTTATAATCAAGCTCAACAAAATCATAGCAGATTACAACCAGGTGTACGACACGGATTTTCATTACGCTTTTCCAACACTGGATTCCAAGCTGGACTACTTGAAACGATTGGCCAGGGGTATGTCCGCCACAAGTAATGTGCCCATCTGGAATGCAAGGGACGATGATCTTTTCCAGCAGCTGCCCGTTTTTTTCCAGGAAGGGCTGCTCACCGAACGGGACATGCACGGTAATTTCCAGTTTTCCCAGGTCAAAACCGAGCAGGTCGTCATGGACATGGTCACTGAATATCTCGGGTATTTAAAGGACCAGGGGATTTACAAAACAGGTATTCAGCGCGAGTATTTCGAAAACCGCTGCTCTCAGGAAGGGCTGGATGCAAAAAAAACCGGCCCGGTTCTGTTCAAAAACTATGAAAATGGAAGGTTTCTGCTGATGAAACCTGATATTATTTCAATGAAAACCCTGAAAAACGCACTGGTTGCCAACGATATTATCGGCCAGGATGATCCGGTCCCCGATCCTGTGATCAAGTTTTTTAAAAAATCAGAGCCAGTTTTTAAATTTCAGCCCCATTTTTACGGTTATGACGGCAGAAGCGCCGATCCGACAAATTTTGACTGCACTTATACCTACAACCTGGGCATGACAGCTTTTCACCTGATTGCAAATAAAGCTACCGGCCAGCTTGCCGCCATAAAAAACCTGGAGCACAAGTTTGATCGATGGGAACCCATCGGGATTCCAATCGCCAACCTGATGCACCTTGAAGAACGCAAGGGAAAACTCGAACTCGTCATTGAAAAATCCCTGGTGGATCTTGAATCAAATGCTTTCAAGGCTTTCAAGGTTCTGCGGGAGCAATGGCTTGCAGCAGATTGCCAGGAAGACTGCTACCGCAGACCGGGACCTGTCAGTTTTAATGGCGGCACTGTTGAAGACCGTCCCATCATGCTGGTACTGAATGCCCTCCAACAGGCAGATGGTATGTCATGAACTTTTTTTTCCGGGTATCCAGGAACACAAGGGCTCTTCGGCCAGGTAACTGCCGGTAGCCTCGTAAGCCCGGGCCCTGCAGCCGCCGCAGACATTGACGAACTCGCAGACACCGCACTTGCCCTCGAGGTTTTTGAAATTCCGCAGTTTTTCAAATACAGGGGAGTGCTCCCATACATCCTTGAAAGACTGACGGGTGATGTCCCCGCATTCAACGTCCAGGAACCCGCAGGTCTGCACCCTGCCTACATGGGAGATAAAGCAGAACCCGGTTCCGGCCAGACACCCCCTTGTGACTGCGTCAAGGCCATGGGTTTCAAAATTTACCTTTTTTCCTTCCTGGCGGGCCCTCTGCCTCAGAATCCGGTAGTAATGGGGTGCACAGGTAGCCTTGAGCTGGAGAGATGTTTTTTCTTTCTGGTCATAGAACCAGTTCAAAGTCTGTTCGTATTCCATGGCATCTATGGAGTTGTCGACAATATATTTGCCACGGCCCGTGGGAACCAGCAGAAAGATATGGTGTGCCACGGCCCCGAGGTTCTCTGCAAGGGAAAGTATTTTAGGAATCTCGTCCAGGTTTGTTTTGGTTATTGTGGTATTTACCTGGAACTCGAGACCCGCCTCTTTTGCCATGGCGATGCCCTCGAGGGCTTTTTCAAATGCAGAATCGACACCCCTGAAGCTGTCGTGGCTTTCGGCGGTTGATCCGTCAAGGCTGATGCTGATCCGCTTGATGCCGGATGCTTTCATCTGCCTTGCATTTTCCCTGTTGATCAATGTTCCGTTGGGTGCCATGACCATGCGCAGCCCAATGCTTGTGCCATGAGCCGCAATGTCAAAAATATCCGGGCGAAGCAGGGGTTCGCCTCCGGTCAGGATAACGATTGGAGTACCCACCTGCCTTATACCGTCAAGAAGGGCTATGGCATCCCGGCTGTCAAGTTCATTTTCATATGGGTGGTCTTCGGCAACGGCCCTGCAGTGTTTGCACGCAAGGTTGCATCGCCGTGTGGTTTCCCACGCCACCAGTCGAAGGGTGTTTTTATTTGAGCCGGCAGATTGTGGATGATTCATATTGGCACAAGTCCTTTAGGTATTTAAAAGTCGAGCCGCATCCACGGCTGAATATGAAATGATAATATCCGCACCGGCCCGCTTGATGGACAGCAGGACCTCCATGATCAAATCCGTGGCATTGACCCATCCCATCATTTCACCGGCTTTCATGATTGAATATTCACCGCTGACGTTGTAGGCGGCAATGGGAAGGTCTATTTCCTGTTTGAGGCGCAGGATAATATCAAGGTAGGCCAGGGCGGGTTTCACCATGATGATGTCCGCTCCTTCTTCAACGTCCATGGTGGCCTCCCGGATGGCTTCAACCGCATTTGCAGGATCCATCTGGTAGGTTTTCCTGTCCCCGAATTTTGGTGCTGATTCGGCCGCTTCCCTGAAGGGGCCATAAAAAGCGGAGCTGTATTTTGCTGCATAGGACATGATCGGAATATTGGAAAAAGAGTTTTCGTCCAGGGCCTGCCTGATTTCCGCAACCCGGCCGTCCATCATGTCGGAAGGGGCGACCATGTCGGCACCGGCAGCGGCATGTGACAGCGCTGTCGTGGCCAGAATCTCTATGGAAGCGTCATTGTCCACCTGCTGGTTGTTCAGAACACCGCAATGACCATGGTCCGTATATCCGCACAGGCAGACATCGGTTATGACGGTTAGATCCGGAACCTTGTCCTTGACAGCCTGGATGGTTTTCTGGACGATGCCGTCTTTTGCATAGGCACTGGTGCCGAGTGCATCTTTTTTGTCCGGAACGCCGAACAGTATAATGGCTGGAATGCCGCTTTCGCGGGCTTCTTTCGCAGCCTTGACCACGTAGTCCGCGGAAAGCTGGAACTGTCCGGGCATCGAGTCTATGGGTTTTTTAATTCCTTTGCCTTCAATGGCAAACAGGGGCAGGACCAGGTCATCACTGCAAAGAGTGGTTTCCCTGATCATCCTTCTCAAGTTCGGTGTCGCCCTTAGCCGCCGGGCCCTGAAATCGGGAAAAAGCATGGTCAAAAATCCTTTTTGATTTCATCATCGGTTAAATAACAGGCTGGATCAGCGTCCCATGGATCATTGGCAACAGATTCAGCCCTGGCCCTGAAATTGCCGCCGCATATGGAAAGCCAGCGGCAGTCGGCACAGCGGCCCTTGACATGTTTTTTCTTCTCCTTGAGCTTCATGAGAAAAGTATTTGAGGTGTCTGTCCAGATTTTAGAAAAAGGTGTCTGCCTGACATTGCCCAGAATTTTTTCGCGCCAGAACTGGTCGGGGTGCACGGCACCGTCCCAGGAAATACATCCTATGCCCCTGCCTGAATTGTTGCCCTCGTTCATTTCAAGCAGTTCCAACACCTTTGCGGCATGTGCCGGGTCTTCTTCAAGCAGTTTGAGGTAAAGGTAGGGCCCGTCGGCGTGGTTGTCCACGGTGAGAACTTCCTTGGGCATACCTTTTTCATGCAGCAGGCGGGTACGTTCCATGATCAAATCCACTGTGGACCTGGTCTGCTCGTGTGACAGGTCTTCTTTTGCAATCTCTGATCCGCGTCCCGAATAGACCAGGTGATAAAAGCAGACCCTCGGGATGTTCCTGGCCTCGAGCAGATCGAAGATACCCGGAATATCCTTTACATTCCGCTTGTTGATGGTAAACCGCAATCCCACCTTTATTCCGGCCTGCTGGCAGTTTTCAATGGCAGCCAGGGCTTTTTGATACGAACCGGGGACACCACGGAATTCATCGTGGGTTTTTTCAAGGCCGTCAAGGCTGATCCCCACGTAGGAAAGGCCTATCTGCTTGAGCTGGTCGGCTTTTTCCCGGGTAATCAGGGTTCCGTTTGTGGAAATGACGGCCCGCATGCCGCGGTCTACCGCATGGCGGGCATAATCAAGCAGCCTCGGATGGACCAGCGGCTCCCCCCCGGAGAACAACAGCACGGGCACGCCGAAATCCGCAAGGTCGTCTATCATGGCAATGCATTGCTCATGGGACATTTCGTTCGCATAGTCAATATCTTCGGACCTGGCATAACAATGCACACATTTCAGGTTGCACCGCTGGGTCATGTTCCATACCACGACCGGCTTTTTGTCCAGAGAGAACTGGAGCAGGTGTGAGGGAAGACTTCCGGAATGGCGTGCATATCTCAAGGCATCGGACGGTTCTACCGTCCCGCAGTAAAGCTTGGAAATTCCAATCATTGTATTTCTTTCCTGATAAGGTCATTGAGATAGGTTTCGTGATCGACCAGGGCATGCCGGGAAAGGAAAAACCGGTTTTTTCCCGTTTTTTCCCTGATCAGGTTAAACCCATCGTAATAGGATTCATATATCCTGGATAAAATTTCTTCGACAGTGGCGTTGTGGGTAATGAACTGTTCCATGAGAAAATCGATTGCGTCTTCTTCAAAATTGACATTGAAATTGGAGCTTTTTGCAATTTCAGCCTCGATTTCCTTGACGGAATCATGAAATGACTTGATTTTATAGACTGCATTTTCGATTTCGACAATATGGTCACAAAAGTACCGGGCCACCATCCGGCAGCGCAGCTCGGACAGGGTCAGGCCGCTGCGAAGAGAAAATGATTTCCAGTTTTCTGTAACATACCGGACAATATACGACATATAATCTTCTTTTGCCTGGTTGAAACGCCTGTTCCATGCATCCTCGCTGGACTGGGACAAAAGGTCTTCAAGTGCGGCCTGAGGGTCGTTAACAACCTGCCGTGTCACGGCAAATTTCTGGATCATTGTTGAAGGCAGGCGTTCTTCAAATAAAATAAGCGCATCTTCCACGACACTGACAAGTCCCCTGGCACCAGTGTTTTCCTTGTATGCCTGGCGGGCCAGATATTTCAGTGAATTGTCGGTAAACATGATGTCGATGCCATAGGCTGCAAAATCAAGGCGTTTGCTCAGTATAACCGGGTTGTTGGGCATTTTCAGGATCTCGTACAGGTCTTCTTCTTCAAGAGTGTCGAGCACGCAGCGGACCGGAAGCCGGCCGATGAATTCAGATTCAAACCCGTATTCTACCAGGTCTTCCGCCCGGGCCTTCTTGAGCAGTCCCATGTCGGTCTGGCCGGAAGAGGGCTGAGCTCCGAACCCTATGGTTTTTTTTGCAACCCGCTGGCGGATGATATCGGACAGGCCTGTAAAAGCCCCGCTGACAATAAAGAGGATATTGGAGGTGTTGACCTGCCTTTTTGTGCGTTTTCCGGTGCGCTGGTAACTTTCGATCTCCTGCATCATGGACACCGGATCATGGGGCACCTTTAAATCTACATCCGTATCTTCCATGGGTTTGAGCAGCGCACGCTGGACTCCTGTCCTGGAGACCTGGGCTCCGATTACCGAAGGGCTGGCAGCGATTTTATCGATTTCATCGACATAGACAATTCCGCATTCAGCAAGCTCGATATCGTCATTGGCCTCTTTGACAAGATCCCGGACCAGATCTTCGACGTCGCCTCCGACATAACCTGTTTCAGAAAACTTTGTGGCATCTGCCTTGACGAACGGCACCCCGATTTTCCTGGCAATGAGTTTGATGATATATGTTTTGCCGATGCCGGTAGGCCCAAGCATCAGGATGTTGGACTTTATGGTGCCGGTCAGTTTTGAATGTTCTGTATCATCGCTTTGTGACCTGCGGATCCGGTTGAAGTGGGTGCAGATCTTGGTGGCAAGGATGGATTTGGCCTTGTCCTGTTTGACAATGTACTGGTTGAGGTATTCAATCAGTTCGGCAGGTTTCAAATCAAAGTTCAAAAGGTTGCGCCTGCCTTTTTCAGGACTTGATCCGCCCGTGTCGTCCTGACGGGGCCTGGTGGCTGGTGAAACAATCCTTACGTTGGGCCCGAATTTTTTATTTAAAAATTCCCCGAGCTCTTTTTCGATCTTCTTGGGATCATGTATTGTATTTTCATTTATAGTTTTCATATCATCAATATAAGACAAGTGGTGTCGAATTCAAGCAACTTCATTTGTTCCTGATCTTTTTTTCCTTGTAAAGCATGCAGGGCTGCCCCGAAGATTTGTAAACCATGATTGATGGCAGCTGCCGTGTTTTGAACCCCATTGTCTTACAGCCGTTTGGAAATTTAGGATCCCATGTGACATAAAAATGAATGCACTTAAAACAGTTTCGTTTGCGATCCATAGCCGGAATTTTCCCTTTAAACGCCGAAAGCCACGAACATCTCGATGCCCGTGGCTTTCAGTATTGTTTTATGGTGCCGAAGGGGAGATTTGAACTCCCACGGGTCGCCCCACACGCCCCTCAAGCGTGCGTGTCTACCTATTCCACCACTTCGGCATGAAATTATTCCTGCATGGGTGTCTCATCTTCACCTGTGGTCTGCTGGACACTGGTTTCTACATCTTTCATCACCGTTGTGTCGGATTGATGTCCGGATCTGTAGGCCAGTGTCAAAGAGGTGATCATGAACAGTATCGCCACCCCGGTCGTGATTTTGGTCAGAATCGTGGCAGGGCCGGATGAACCAAACAGGGTCTGGCTCGAACCGCCGCCCAGAGAAACCCCCATTTCTGCCCCTTTGCCGCCCTGGAGAAGCACGATCAGGATCAGTATTATGCATGCAGTGATATGAATTGTGATCAATAATGTTGTCATAAGGGTTCAGTTTTCAAAATTTATAATGTTGTAAAATGTCTCGGCTTCGAGACTGGCACCCCCTACAAGGGCACCATCAACGTCTTTTCCATCCATCAGTTCTTTAATGTTTCCGGGTTTTACCGAACCGCCGTATACAATCCGCGTGGATTCCGGCAGTTCACCGGGATAAAGCCTGGCCAGCAGGGATCTCAAGTACGCATGGACCTCGTTTACCTGGTCCGCTGTGGCGGTTTTTCCTGTTCCGATAGCCCAGACCGGTTCATATGCCACAACCAGGTCTTTGAGCTCATCTGAACCAAAGCCTTTTAACCCATTTGACACCTGTTTGTCAAGTATGGAGAAGGTTTTTTCTTCATCCCGCTCTAATTCGGTTTCTCCGACACACAATACCGGTGAAAGGCCGGCCTGTATCGCTGCTTTCATTTTCAGGTTAACGGTTTCATCCGTATCATTGAAAAACTGCCTTCTTTCAGAATGGCCGATGATAACATAGTCGACACCACAGTCTTTGAGCATGGGGGCGGATATTTCTCCTGTAAACGCCCCTTCTTTTTCATAAAACAGGTTCTGTGCTCCGGAAAAAATGCCGGCTTCCTTTAAAATGGGAACGACCAGGGGCAATGACACAAAAGTCGGAGCTATCATGATATCCACACCCGTGACACCTGAAACAAGTGTTTTGAGTTCCTTGACCGTTGAGACCGCCTCGGTTCCTGTTTTATACATTTTCCAGTTACCTGCGATGAATGGTACCCTGTTCATCAAAAAACCTCCCTTGATAAAAATTAAAGGGTTTTGCCGATCATGGCAGCAAGATCTACCATCCTGTTGGAATAGCCGGCTTCATTATCATACCATGCATAAATTTTGACCATATTGGCGATAACATCGGTGCTCTGGGCATCAACGATGGATGAGAACTTACTCCCGTTGAAATCAATGGATACAAGAGGCAGGTCACAGTATTCGAGAATGCCTTTAAGTTCACCGGCTGCAGCAGTTTCAAACGCCTGGTTTACAATCTCTTTTGTCAGGCCGGTTTTCTCGGTGACAGCGACAAAGTCCACCATGGATACATTAGGAGTCGGCACCCTGACGGACAGGCCGTTGAGTTTTCCTTCAAGTTCCGGCAGTACAAGGGCAACCGCCTTTGCGGCACCGGTAGTGGTCGGAATCATTGACAGCGCGGCCGCCCGGGCACGTCTCAGGTCCTTGTGGGGAAAGTCCAGGATACGCTGGTCCCCGGTATAGGCATGGATCGTGGTCATCATGCCTGAAACAATACCGAAATTGTCCAGCAGCACTTTTGCCACCGGCGCAAGGCAGTTGGTGGTGCAGGAGGCATTGGAAATTATATGATGATTTTCAGGATCATATTTATCCTGGTTGACTCCCATGACAATGGTGATGTCAGGATTGCCGGCCGGGGCTGAAATTATGACTTTTTTTGCCCCGCCTTCAAGATGTTTGGCCGCACTTTCCCGGTCCCGGAACAGGCCGGTGCATTCGGCAACTATATCGACACCTGCGTCTTTCCAGGGGATATCGGCCGGATCTTTGTGTGCCGTGATTGATATGGTTTTGCCATCCACTGCGATGGCATTGTCCTGTGCGGTCACGGTTTTGTCAAGGATGCCGTGGACAGAATCATATTTCAGCAGATGGGCAGCGGTTTTAGTATCTGTCAGATCATTAATGGCCGTTATCTCAATATCAGGGTGATCGAGGGCTGCCCTGAACAAGATCCTGCCGATTCTTCCAAAACCATTGATTCCAAGTTTTAAACTCATGTTACCTCCTCAACATGTAAAATGAAAAAATGTAATAGAAACAGAAAATTTGAGTGTTATTCCCTGTTATCACCTTTGAGTATGCTGCTGGCAAGAGAAATGCTCTTCTTGCCGTGGGCGACCAGAACAGGGGTTATCTCGTGAATGTCCATTTTTTCCCTGGCATTGACCGCTTTGAACAAAATGGGAAGGTTGACGCCTGAAATGACCTCGATTTTCCCTTCTTCAAGAAAGGAATAGCTAAGGTTGGACGGGGTGCCGCCGAACATGTCGGTAAAAATAATTACTCCATGTTCGGAGTTGACCTGGTCGATCCCTTTCTGGATCTTTTTGCGCAGTGCTTTCGCATCTTCTTTTATATCGATGGAGACGCAGATGGCATCAGAGGGACGTTCGCCCAGGATGAATTCCAAGGTGTCTATCAGGGCACTGCCTAATCCGGCGTGTGTTACAAGTACTATTCCAATCATAATCTATTGAGTATCCCTGTCAATATCCCTGTGGATAATGCCGGGGAGCATTCCTTTTTGGTTCAGGTGTTCAAAAATTTTTCTGGCAATGACAACACTTCTGTGCCGGCCGCCGGTGCAGCCGACTGCAATTGTCAGATACGCTTTCTTCTCTTTTTTATACAGAGGCACCAAATAGTCAAGAAGATTTAAATATTTTTCCAGAAAAGTGCCTGCTTCAGGGGTGGCTAAAACAAAATCCCTGACACGGGGAGATTCACCGTCAAGATTTTTTAAGGCAGGAACAAAATAGGGATTGGCTAAAAACCTCATGTCGGCCACCATGTCAGCTTCACTGGGAAGGCCGTACTTGAATCCAAAAGACAGTACATTGACCTTCATCAGCATCCGGTCATCCCCATGTTTGAGTACCAGGTCCATGATCCGGGATTTCAACTGGTGGACATTGAAAGGAGTGGTGTTGATCACGATGCTGGCGCTGCGCTTGATGGACTCCATCATGCGTTTTTCCAGCCGGATACTGTCCAAAAGGCTTTTTTCGCCGGACAATGGGTGCTGCCGGCGGGTCTGGCTGAACCGGCTCAAAAGGGCCTCTTCACCAGCCTCGAGAAAAATAATGACCGGTGATATGCCCTGGTCCTGCAGGGCGCCTATCCCGGCGGCATAATCTTTTAAAAAATTTCTTGACCTCATGTCCATGACAAAGGCAAATCCCTTGAGATGGTGGTTTTCCTCGAGCGGTAGGGAAAGAAATTTGGGCAGAAGCTGCATTGGCATATTGTCGACGCAGTAGAACGATGCGTCTTCAAAGGCCTGTATGGCAGTTGTTTTGCCGGATCCGGAAAGACCGGTGATAATATAGACCTTGAGATGTTCCATTAAAATTCTTCATCCACTTCCTGGATGATGTCAAGGATCTGGCTTGTGGATTGTGCCTGTTTGAGGTCCTGCTTAAAATGGTTCATTTTCAATAGTTTTGAAATCTGTGCAAGAACTTTGAGGTGCTCGCCGGTTGAATTTTCAGGAGTCAGGAGCAGAAAAAAGATATGTACCGGCTTGTTGTCAAGCGAATCATAGGCCACGCCTTTTTGGCTCAGACCGAAACCCAGAGAAATCCGGGTAATCGTATTGAGTTTTCCGTGGGGGATGGCTATCCCGCCTCCTATGCCGGTACTTCCGAGCTGTTCTCTTTCGAGAAGGACCCGGGCGATATCACTGCTCGATGCTTTTGAGGTATTGGATACCGCCAGGGCCAGTTCTTCGATTACGCCTTTTTTATCGGTTGACTTTAAATCCGGCACAATCGCTTCTTGTGCCAGAATCTGCAGAATTTTCATTAAATCTTATCCCTTTGGCTGAATGAGTCCCATTTTGCCGTCGTTGTGCCGGTAGATGACATTGACTTTTTCAGTCCTGGCATTGTTGAACACAAAAAAATTCAATTGCTGAGAATCCAGTTCAATTACGGCATCTTCAATATCCATGGGTTTGTAATCAATTGTTTCAATCAGTATGTCCGGCTCCTGGTCCGCCTCTGCTGGCATTGCCATGTCGAGTCCGGCCATGTCATCCTTGATGCTCTGTTTGTCCCCTGACATGTGCCGCCTGAGTTTATCCTTGCTTTTCTTGATCTGGCCCTTGATCTTGTCCATCAGTGCGTCAATGGAAGAATACATGCTTTCCGATTCCTCCTTGGCATGAATTTTGAGTTTTCCGCATACCAGTGTTATCTCGGCAATATGTCTTATTTTTTCAACGGACAGGACCACTGTGGCTTCAGCAGGGGCATCCAGCATTTTATCGAATTTTTTGAGTTTCTTTTCAACATAGGATCTCAAGGCATTGGAAGTATCGATCTTCTTAAACGTAACAATAGTCTGCATAAGAATCTCCTCAAAGTTGTTTTCGTTTATTGGAAGGTAATATATTGAGTACCTTGCGGTATTTGGCAACTGTACGCCTGGCGATCAATATATTGGATTCCTTTAAAAGGGATGAAATTTTTTCATCGCTCAGCGGATTTTCAGGGTCTTCATTGTCAATCATTATCTTGATTTTGTTTTTGACGCTCTCAGATGCTAAAGATTCTCCTGTCGTTCGTCCAATGGAAGAGTTGAAAAAATATTTCAATTCAAACAGTCCCTGTGGCGTATATGCGTATTTATTGGTAGTCACGCGGCTTATGGTGGATTCGTGCATGTTGATATCTTCTGCAATATCCTTGAGAATCAGCGGCCGAAGATAGGAAATACCCTTTTCAAAAAATTCTCTTTGAAATTTAATGATGCTTTCCATCACAAGATATATGGTTTTCTGGCGCTGGTGAATGCTTTTTATAAGCCAGGATGCTGACTGCATTTTCTCATTGAGGTAATTTTTGGTCTCTTTGGGGATTTTGGTCCCCTTTGCCACGGCATCCTTGTAAAATCTGTTGATCCTGAGCTTGGGCAGCCCGTCATCGTTCATGACTATCTTGAATCCGTCTTCATGCTTGTACACGTAAATATCAGGAATGATGTAGCTTGGTTCCTCGGTGTTGAATTTACGGCCCGGTTTGGGTTCGAGATACTGGATCACCTTCACCGCCGCCCTAACCTCGTCCAGTGAAATATCGAGAGCTTTGGCAATTTTTTTGATGTTGCGGTTTTCAAGGGTTTTCAAGTGATCGGTGACAATTGCGGTCACTACCGGTGAATCTATTCCAAGCTGCCTGATCTGGATCAGCAGCGATTCGGCAAGGGTTCTTGCACAAACGCCTGGCGGGTCGAACGACTGCATCAGAGTCAGTACAGGATCGACAAGAGAGATATCAAAACCGCTTTCCTTTGCGATTTCTTCAAGTGTAACACACAGGTATCCATCCTGGTTCAGGTTGCCGATAATCAAACGTCCGATGTCGATCTGAGTGCTGGAAAGCCCGTGCAGCATCAGCTGCCATCGAAGATGGTCCTCCAGGGTGGGCTTGCTGCTGGTGAACGCCTCGAAATTGGGAGTTTCTTTTGTTTCGGATTCCGTGTAGACCCGGCCGGTGGAGTTGTATTCATTGATATAGTTTTCCCAGTCAATGTCCTGCTTGACTTTTTCTTCAATGGTGACTTCCTTGACCGGGGTTTCCTGGTTTTCATCTGAGGTGCCGGTGTCTTCGGTATCGGATTTGGAGCCGGGCTGTTCATCGAGAACAGCCTCCTCGATGGCCGGGTTCTGTTCCATTTCCTGCTGGATCATCTCGGCCAGTTCTATCCTGGACAGCTGCAGCAGTTTGATGGCCTGTTGAAGCTGCGGCGTCATAACCAGCTGCTGGGTCAATGTCAGATTTTGATGTAATCCAAGTTCCATATCAGAGTTTAAAATGTTCCCCTAAATAAATTTGTCTGGCCGTCCGGCTTGAAATAATGGTGTCAGGGTCTCCGGATTCGATCACTTTTCCCTTGTTCATTATATAGGCATGGTTGCACACGCCGAGAGTCTCGCGCACATTATGATCGGAGATCAGAATGCCGATGTTTTTTTTCGTCAGCTGGCTGATAATCTGCTGGATATCGATGACTGCCAGAGGATCGATACCGGCAAAGGGTTCGTCCAGTAAAATGAACAGAGGATCGGTGGCCAGAACCCTTGAAATTTCAAGCCTACGCCTTTCTCCTCCCGAAAGCAGGCTGGCTTTCTGACTGGAGAGGTGAAGAATGCCCAGCTCCTGCATGACCATTTCCGCCCTGGTGTGAATATCGGTTCCGTTTCGGGGCAGTACCTCGAGTATGGCTGTGATGTTTTCCTTTACCGACAGTTTTTTGAAAATGGAGGATTCCTGGGGCAGGTAGCCGATACCCTTGCGGGCACGGATATACATGGGAGAGTAGGTGATATCTTCATCCCCGACAAATACCTGGCCCTCGTCCGGCTGGATGATGCCGGTCGCCATATAGAAGGTGGTGGTCTTTCCAGCGCCGTTTGGGCCAAGCAGCCCTGTAACCTGACCGGGTCTGACCGAAAGGCTCACGTGGTCGACAACGATTTTATCGTTATATGTCTTTACGAGATTTTTTAGTATCAGGTCAGTCATTGTTTTTTAATTATTGGCTTTCCTTTTAGTCTTCAGGATTGAACACAGCTTCGACACGGCTGGTCTGCCCGCCCTGGACAATTACCTGGTCTGTTTTCTGGTAAACAGTTATTTTTTCCCCTGTTACAAAACTGGTCCCGGTCGTGACCCTGGGGGTGCCGCCCGTCAATACAAGGGTCTGGTCCGCTGCCGTGAATACCGCCTTGTCGGCATAGGCTTTGCGGTCCTGTGCCGAATAGATTACGTTCCCCTGGGCAATGATTTTTTCGATCTGGTTCTGTTCTGGTTCAGCTTTGGTTGAACCGTCGGAACTGTCAAAATAAATGATAAGATTATCGGCGTTTATAACGGCATTCTGGTAGTGCACCACCACGTTGCCGCTGAATTCTGCCTGGGTATCGTCCTGCCTGGCCGTCATTTTGTCGGAACTTATTTTGATGCTTCCGGATTTGCCGGTTTCGGCAATGCAGACGACTGCCATGCCGATGACAAGCCATGTCAGGATCAGGGCGAAACGCCATGCCGGTATATCTGGTTTAGAAAAGGTGAATCTTGTCACTGAAATTTCCTTTTACCCTTCCTTCTAGCACGATGGTCCGGGTGTTGAGTTCTGTTTTCATGGAATCCGCTTCAATAAAAGCATCCTGGTTTTCAACCGTCACGTGACTTTCGGTATATATTATATGTTCTTTTTTTTTATAATGCAATGTTTTGGTTCTCAGCCGGGCCGATTCATAATCCACAACGACATTCTCGTAAAAGGAAACATCCATTGTCTTTGTGTTTAAAACGCCCCTGGGGGCTGATACCTCTATAGCCTGCATGTCACTGGCATAATAGCGGATACTGACATCTGTCATGGTGGCGCTGTTTTGTCTGGTGGTCAGCCTGGCGGAAGATGCGGTGAGTTCAAACTGAAGCTGTCCGTCTTTTTTCGAGAGCTGGTCAAAGGGCACAATGGTCAAATCGGCCGAGGTGTCAATGGCAATATCTTTTATTTCAATGGGCTGTGCCAGGCGTTTTTTTACAAGATAGGCAGCTCCTATGGCACATGCTGCAAGAATGATCATGAAAATCATGACGGTCTTTACCCGTCGTGACTTTGATACAGCGGCACGGGTCATGGCAGGTATCCGGACACGATCCGGTCCCAAAGTCCCCTGGCTTTCAGGATTGCTTCGCATATTTCACGGACAGCACCTTTGCCGCCGGGATTTTCAGTAACGAAATCAGCATGGATCCGGACCTCTTTCGGGGCATCTGCAACGCATATCCCGATCCCGACCTGCTTGATCACCGGCAGGTCCGGCAGGTCATCGCCTATATATGCCACCTGTGACAGGGGAAGATCGAAACGCCTGATTATGGCTTTCAATGCCCTTGCCTTGTCCTTGACCCCGTCAAAAACCAGATTGATTCCAAGGTTGTCGCAGCGGTGGATCAATGCCTGCGATCTTCTGCCGGTTATGATGCCGACATGGATTCCGTTGTCCATGAGCATTCTCAATCCCAGGCCGTCTTTTGCGTCAAAAGCCTTGATCTGCTCCGAGCTGTCCGTATAGATTATCCTGCCGTCTGTGAGGACACCGTCCACATCCATGAGCAGCAGTTGAATACAGTCAAAGGAAAGGGGCATGGTCATTCTCCTGCTGCTTTGGCAATGCGGATAAGCCGGGTCAAAAGGGGCCTGACCTGATCCAGGGGCAGCGAGTTGGGTCCGTCACACAATGCCCTGTCAGGGTCCGGGTGGGTTTCGATGAACAGCCCGTCAACGCCTGCTGCAATGGCAGCCCTTGACAGGACAGGCACAAAACTGCGGTCACCTGAAGAGGTTGTCTTCCCCCCGCCCGGCAGCTGGACTGAATGGGTGGCATCGAAAATACATGGGATGCCAAGGTCTTTGAGGATTTGAACAGACCTGAAATCCACCACAAGGTTGTTGTATCCGAAACTGGAGCCTCGTTCGGTAATGCTGTAAGCTGTGCAGCCGGCAGATTTTGCCTTGTTGATGATATGCCTGCATTCAAAAGGTGACAGGAACTGGCCTTTTTTGATGTTGACAGGGCGCCCTGTGCGGGCCGCCGCCATGACAAGATCGGTCTGGCGGCACAAAAAAGCGGGAATCTGGAGAATGTCCAGGACCTTTGCCGCACCGGCTGCCTGCTCTGCCGTATGGATATCTGAAATAACCTGCAGTCCCAGGTCCTGTTTGATGCCGGAAAGGATATCGAGGCCTTTTTCAAATCCCGGGCCGCGGTAAGATTGAATGTCACTGCGGTTGGCCTTGTCGAAAGAAGCCTTGAAAAACAAGCGGATCCCGAGTTCCATGGAAATGGTTTTGAGTTCCCGGGCGATGAAACGTGTGGTCTCGACATCTTCGATAACACAGGGGCCGGCAATCAGAAAAAAAGGAGCGCTTTTCTCGCTGCTGGCATTTACAAAAACATTGTCCATAATAGTCATCCCTTGATGTGCCAGGGTTTCAAGTTGGTAAAATCCGGCATCAACCTATCCCGGGTCAGGGCAAAAGTCAAGAATGTAAAATAACTTGATATGTTGGTCTCAAGCTGTTATTTTACCATGGTTTCAACTTGTATGAAATCATAAGGTGCAGTAAAAAGAGGATCTTGATGAAAAGACTGGTAGTATTCGCGGTAATTGTGGCAGGCTTTGTTTTATGTGTCATGGTATTGTTTCAAAAGCTCGAAGGCAGGGAGCCTGTTATCGATGTCACGCTGCCCAGCCTGTACCTGAAAAAAGAGTACCAGATGGACCTGGAAATCACGGACAGGGGTTCGGGGTTAAGATCGCTGCGTGTAGCCCTGATACAACAGAACAATGAAACCGTTCTGCTGGAAAAAAAATACCCCTCCGACGGCATACTCGGTTTTTTCAACACCCAGAAACAGATGTCAGACAAGGTTTTGATTCCGGTCGAATCCTGGCGGTACGGTATGACGGATGGAGAGGCCAGAATACAGATCAAGGTGACGGACAACTCCTGGAGAGGCTGGAACAAAGGTAACCAGGCCTTTATCGAAAAAGAGGTTGTCATAGACACCAAACCGCCCAGAATACAGATTCTCAGCCGGCAGCACAATGTCGAAAAAGGCGGGTCCGGGCTGGTTATATACGAGGTATTCGAGGATGAAGTTAAGACAGGTGTAATGGTTGGGGATCATTTTTTTCCCGGAGGGCCGGGACTGTTCACGGATTCCAATATTCACAGCACCTTTTTCGCTCTCGATTATTCCAAGGGACCGGGCACGAGCCTGGCTGTGGTGGCAACTGACATTGCAGGCAACCAGACAAGGCGGGGATTTCACCATTACATCCGGGATGCGGATTTCAAGACCGATGTGCTCAATATTTCCGACAATTTCCTGGAACTGGTCATCGAAGGGTTTGATACCGGCGGCAAGGCCATTGTTTCTTCCGGGCCTGACAGCCGGCTGCTGGACAAGTTTCTTTACATCAATTCAGAACTTCGAAAACAGAACAATGAAACCATACTTTCAAAAGGAAAATTGACACAAAATGTCAAGATGTGGGAAGGCGGGTTCCTGCAGCTGCCCAATTCCGCACGAAGAGCTTCTTTTGCCGATCACAGGACCTACAGGCATAATGGAAAAGATATCGGAAAAGCCGTGCACTTAGGTGTTGATCTTGCTTCTGTAGCCAATGCCGAGATTCCGGCAGCAAATTCAGGAAAAGTTGTTTTTACAGGATTCGAAGGGATTTTCGGTAACAGCGTGGTCATCGATCACGGATTCGGCCTGATGAGCCTGTACGCCCATCTGAATGAAATTCATGTTGAAAAGGACATGATGGTAAAAAAAGGGGTCATAATCGGAAGAACCGGTATGACCGGGCTTGCCGGCGGGGATCATCTTCATTTTTCCATGATGGTGCATGATGTATTTGTCAATCCCATGGAGTGGTGGGACCCTTCCTGGATCGAAAACAATATCATGTCCAAGATCCAGAACGTACGGCAGAGAAGCCAGTAAACCTGTTCTTTTAAGGATAGTCATGAGCCTGCATAAAGTCACCAAAACCTATGATGAGATCAATGACCGCATCCGCCAGGGAAAGGCGGTAGTGGTCACTGCCGAAGAAATTGTCGATATTGCCAGGACCGAAGGGGTCAAGGAGGCGGCACGGAGAGTAGACGTGGTCACTACCGGGACTTTTGCCCCCATGTGTTCATCAGGGGTATTCATCAATATAGGTCAATCAAAACCCCTTGTCCGCACCACGCGTACATTGATCAACAATGTCCTGGCCTATTCAGGTATCGCAGCGGTTGACTGTTATATCGGCGCAACCCAGACCTGCGAGGATGACCCTTTGAACAAGCGTCATCCAGGAGATTTCAATTATGGCGGAGGCCATGTCATCCAGGATCTGGTTGCCGGCAGACCTGTCGAAATTGTGGCCGAAAGCTATGGTACGGACTGCTACCCCAACCGCAGCATACGCAAGGTTGTCACGTTAAAGGAACTGCCCAACGCTATTTTGTGCAATCCCCGCAATGCATACCAGAATTACAACTGTGCCGTAAACCGGTCGGACAAAATCAAGTACACCTACATGGGCACCTTGAAACCCAATATGGGAAATGCAAATTATTCCACCTCCGGCGAATTGAGCCCCCTGTTCAATGACCCGTATCTGCGGACCATCGGTGTGGGAACCCGGATTTTTCTGGGCGGGGCCCAGGGATTCGTGACCTGGACCGGTACCCAGCATAAAAGTGATGTTGAGCGGACCCTGTCCGGGGCGCCACTCACCCCTGCCGGCACATTGTCGGTGATCGGAGATTTAAAGATGATGTCCCCTGAATGGCTGGTAGGCCAGAGCATACGGGGGTACGGATGTTCGTTGTCTGTGGGTATCGGTATTCCCATTCCTATCCTGGATGAAGATATGCTGAAATTTACCGCTGTTTCGGACGAAGAACTTTTCACCCAGGTGATCGATTACGGTTATGACTATCCCGAGGGCAACGCCCGAAGCTACGGGCAGGTCAGTTATGCTGAACTCAAAAGCGGGATCATAACGATCAGGGAAAAGAAAATTCCCACTGTGCCGCTTTCCAGCATGATCAAGGCCCGGAAAATTGCCGACCTTTTGAAAAAATCCATCCGGAAAGGCGCATTCCTGCTCGGAGAACCCCAGCAGCTGTTCTCTTCCTGAATTTACACTTACCTTAAACAAAGATTGATGTGTACGTGATGGCAAAAACAAAAACCAAGAAAAATGTCTGGCGTGAAAATATAGAAGCCATTGTAATTGCAGTCCTGATCGCCCTGTTTATAAGAGCTTTTTTTGTCCAGGCGTTCAAGATTCCATCAGGTTCCATGAAAGACACCCTGCTCATCGGCGACCAGATCCTGGTCAACAAGTTCATTTACGGGGTCAAGATACCTTTTACCGACGGCAGGGTCCTTATTCCCTACAAGACGCCGGATCGGCGGGATATCATCGTTTTCAAGTTTCCTGAAAATCCAAAGATAGATTATATAAAGCGTGTTATCGGGGTGCCGGGCGACAGGGTCAAGATTGTTGACAAGCAGCTTTACCTGAACGGTAAACCCGTCAGGGATGAAGAGTATGCGGTTTACAAAGACGATACCGTACTCCCATTTCACCCGAGAGCCATGGACCACTTCGCCAAGCCCCTCAAGGACGCCG
>CAYNHL010000007.1:0-58586 GCA_964397015.1 uncultured Desulfobacterales bacterium
GTATTCAAATTGTAAAGAATGGGTGGATGTGTGTAAGTATGATTGATTTTACTGAACAACTGTTGACAACTTCAGTTCAATAAAAAATAAGCGGGGTCAGGCTTGCATTATTGCGTTTTTGACCCTTGACAGGAAACAGTTTTTGATAAAAACACAATAAAACAAGCCTGACCCCTGGCATCATCGTTGATGCCCGAAAGTTGAAAACTGATGTAAGAACCCTGTAAAACAGCAGCGCATGCCCGGACAGGCGCCGCCACTGAATTTAGACTTTTTCAGGCAGTTTCCATGCAATGAGCATGAAAACGACTCCGATAATTAAAGCCAGTAAAGTGCCTGGAATCGCAGGCAGCAGAGCCTGGAATTCATCTGAACCTGTCGCCAGCATAACTTTACCGCCGGCAATCTCGTTAAACAGCCAGGTTTCTTGAATGCTGCCGTAGACCAGGGTGTAAATCAAAGCACCAAGCAAACCTCCGGCAACGAAGAACAAAGCGTCTTTCCGGCCGTCTGCAAGTGCGGTCAGGCTTGTTCCGGGACAGTATCCGGCCACGGCGAACCCAAGACCGAGAAGTGCTCCTCCGACGATCACACTGGCATAACTGCTTTTGACGGAGAGATGTCCAACGTCGATCACACCAGCGGCCATCAGGAGGAATAACAGAACACTGCTGACGCCGATACCAAAAAATATGGCCTTCATGAGGTGCAGATCCTTCAATCGCATCATATTAATAATATTTTGGGGATTGGTTGCACCAACCCGCTGCAGGGCAAAACCAAAAAATATTCCAAGCAGGATCGCAAGAAAAATTGTCATAAAGCACCTCCTAATTTCTTTTATAGACAAGAATCGCTGCAGGGACACCAATGGCAAAGGCCCCAATGGCAAACAGATAGCCACTCAAAGATGTCTGCATCATGCCGCTCATCATATGACCGCTGGTACAACCCCCGGCCAGACGGGCGCCAAACAGGACCAGCACTCCGGCAAAAAATACGGTTACATACCGTAACGCCGGATTATCTCCAAAGCGCTGCCTCCAGACTTCAGGGGCGCTTCGATCCAGTTTCGATGCCTGCGGTCCACCTATACGGGAGGATAAAAAGGCCCCCGCAACCATGGCGAGAACAAAAATAAAGCTGTAGTTGATTGGATTCGCGATATTTTTGGCATACTTGCCGCCGCTCTTGTTCAAATATGCATTTGAACTGCTGTAGCCGGATTTACTCTCCGGATCTTTCTGGACCACGGTGTCTGAGAACAGTCCCCAAATGATACCGTCAGCGATCACGAACTGTGTCGACACGCCAATGGGTTTTACAAAAGCGACAGCGACAAGGAACGCTGCCCCAAGTAATAAACCGCCTTTAAACCAGTTCAGTTGTCCATTCATGTTAATCCTCCTTATCCTTTTTTTTGCAATAGATTGTATTTAAGACCTCTAATATTTCCAATACAGCCCGGCTCTTCAGGCGATAGTAGATCACCTGGCTTTCACGCCGGGTGCCCACGAGATCTGCCTGCCGCAGATTTGCCAGATGCTGAGACAGAGCGGACTGGCTTAGAGGAACGGCTCGATTGAGCTCGCTGACAGTGCGTTCGCCTTTTATCAACTGGCACAGTACCATCAGCCGGCTGGGGTGACTCATGCTCTTGAGCAGTTTTGCCGCCTCTTCTGCGCTTGCTTCCAGTTTTTCAGGATCAATTTGTCCCACAGGTCTGTCCAGGCTATAGTTTAGTATTTACTAAATTAGTATAATTTGATATTATGATTTGTCAACAGCATTATAAAATAATAAAGGAGAAACAAGGATATGAATATGGATGTCGGCAATTTAGAAGAACCTGTTTTCAGGCCTCCTTCAGAGTGGGATTCATTGTTGATTGGTGTCACAAACGGGTGCACTCACAGATGTACGTTCTGCTCCATGTACCGGACAAAAAAATTTTCAGTGCGGAAGGATATCGAGGATATTAAAAACGATATCCGTAATGCCGGGAAAATGTTCGGAAACCGGGTTGAAAAAATATTTTTTGAAGACGGCAATGCATTTGTCGTAAAAGCTGATGTCCTCGTTGAATTGACGAAATATTGTTATCAGGTGCATCCAAATTTAAGAAAAGTCAGTTCTTATGCTCATGTCAAGGATATCCTCAATAAGCCTGATGATGACCTGAAACGGCTTGCCGAAGCCGGATTTACAATGGTATATGTGGGGATCGAGAGCGGGGATGACCAGGTCCTGAAAGACTGCAACAAAGGGGCGACCCAGGACGATTACGCACTGGCTGCTCAAAAATGCCATCAGGCAGGAATTGACTGGTCAGGGATCTTCCTGCTCGGTCTTGCCGGCAATGACCCGGAAAAAAGCCACAGGCATGCTGTCGAGTCGGCAAAATTGATAAATCGCATGGTTCCCCCAACGCCAAGGAAGTGGTATATTTCACCTCTCACACTGGAGATGACCCCGGGGTCGGAGATACTTGCACAGAATAGGGAAAACAAGTTCGAACCATGTACTTCAACCCGGGTTTTAGAGGAATTGTACACCCTTATAGATAACACAGCCGACGACCTGACCGGTTGCATATTCAACACGAATCATGCTTCCAATTATCTGAGTTTGAAAGGTGAGCTGGGGAAAGACAAAAAAGATTTTTTGTACAGGATTGAAGCCGGTATCAAAGACCCGAAGGTCAGGCGCCCTGAATACATGCGCGGACTGTAAATATGAGGACTTACAGCGCCCGGACCGTTCGCAAAAAAAACGGCCCGGGCGCTTTGTGTCTGAAAAAACTTTATTTTATTTTCCGATGGAATGATAGTAACTGATCAGGTGCATGCTGTATGACTGCAGCAGATCTGCCAGTGTCTGTGTCATGTCATCCACGGCCTTTTGTCCTTTTTCAGACAAAACTGTCTCTATCAGCCTGTCGAGTTCGGGTGACCCGGGTGTCTTGAACTCCGGATCTGAAACCAGCTGGTCCGGCATTCGTGTCTCGAGTATCCGGTCCACATGATCGGCCCTTTCTGCGGCTTCTTTAGCCGCAATTTCCCGTGGGAAACGTGTATGGTAGGAAACTGTATCTGGCGGGTTTTTCAATGCAGCAAGCAGTGGATGATCGTCGTTTTTCTGCAGGTATGCCTCCCGCAGGGTCAGCAACTGGAAGTGCTCAAGCACGGCGTGCCGGTTGCTTACGAGCTGCACGGCATTGTCCTTGCTTTTGGGAAACCCTGCCATGGCTTTTATATTGGTCCATATCATACTGAAGGTGCCGACTCCCGGCAGTGCAACTGCATGGTAGGGCATTGACAGGTCCCCTAAATAATGCATGCCCCAGCCCATGAATCTGTATCCCCAGTATGGGTTGCCGGATTTAAAGGCAAACTCTGCAAGTGACCTGAACTGGTTGATGCGGTATTCAGGGAGTGTCTTTTTCAAAAAGGGCCCGGCCATGAATACAAGTCTGGCTTCGTGGTAGAACCCCATGTGAAAAGGCGCCTGGCTCCCGTATTCAAGATCGGGATCGCCAAAGGGCTGGGGGCCGAACCCATACTGATCCCCCTGCGGCGTGCCATTGTCTTCAAAAAGTCCCAGGTCAAGGCCGTAATCAGGTTCATCGGTTGCAGTACACAGAACTGCTCTTGCTGAAACCTGTTCACCTTCCTGCAGTTTTGTGTAGGTTGTTTTTTCCATGGAAGATATATTGCTGAGCGTGGTTAGCTGGCCCGGGTCGATTGACGGTCGCCCCTTAGATGATTCATTTGGAAGAAGATGCAGGTACAACTGCATTTTCACATTGGGATTCAACCGCACCGCATGGTAGAATCTTTCAAGAATATCGTCGTGATTTCCGGTGGCATTGAAACGCAACGTATCGGGCAAGGGCGGGTAGTAATCCAGATGCTGCCGCAACCATGCTTCCTGGGCGGCCAGCTCTTTTTCAAGCTCTTTTTCATTTTCAATCAAAAAGCTTTTCAGCGAGGTGACCTTTACAGGGGCTGCGGTGCTCAATTCGGTGATCTGTGTGAGAACCGGCCTGGTCATAAGCGGGTGTTCAGACCATGCCATCGCGTCGGTACCGGAAACTGACAGGCAGAAAATGATCATGACCAACCATTTTTTCAACTGGTATTTTTCGGCAAGCCGCGATTGTTCTTCAGGTGCAAGTGATTTCATGTAGCTGTTCCACCCCGGGCAGAAACCGGTGTGCCACCTCCATAACCTTCCCAGAAGCGATTTGGGATTGCGGTCGTATTTTTCCCTGAATCTGCACTGAGGGCAATTGTGTTTTGTCATATCCAGTCCTTTTTTTAGGTTGCAGTTTTTTTACATTTTGCTATTGTAATAACACAAAACAGTTATTAAATCGTATCTTTTTTTTGTTGAATATTCCGGTCTTTAGCGATCATGCAAACGGGATCACCCTCTTACCGGGCGGTGACGCAGCAGGAAGATACACCCGGCGAAGTTGAACAGGCTTGAGAGGAGACAGGATTTGCCGGCATCGATTTTTTTCCGATTGTTTAAAAATATGTCTTTGAAGACGGTTCTCGTTTTTCCTTTTGTCTGTCTGACTTTACTGGCATTGGCCCTGGTCGGCTATGTATCCATGCGAAACGGGCAGCAGGCTGTCAATAATGTTGCACACCAGCTTAGAAACGAAATCAATACCCGGATTGTCGAGCACCTGGATAATTTTTTGTCTATACCGCACAGGATAAACCGGAACAATGCCATCGTCATAGGGCAGGGTGCGGTCCAGGCCACTGACCAGGCGTCATTGACAAGTTATTTCCAGGAACAGGTCCAGGTATTTGACACTGTCACAAGCATTTATTTTTCCAATACCGCAGGCGGTCTTGCCAATGCCGGCCGAGAGGGGTCGCAGGGCCGACCCTATATCATTTATACAAAGGATTTTAAAAGCGGTCCGTTTTACAAATATGCCGTTGATCAGCAAGGTGAAAGAGGCGAGCTTTTGTTGACCCTGCCCAGTTTTGACGGGCGTACACGTCCCTGGTACCGGAATGCAGTAAGCAAAAAAACCGGAATCTGGAGTGATGTCTATATTCTGTTTACAGGCCAGGACATGTCCATTTGCGCCAGCCGGACGGTATACGGTGATGGCGGGGAACTGCTGGGAGTAACTGCGGTGGATCTTTTTCTGTCACATTTGTCGGATTTTCTTTCCACTCTTGAAGTAGGGCGGACCGGTCACAGTTTTATCATGGAGCGGTCAGGACTGCTGATCGCTTCGTCCACCGGCGAAACCCTTTTAAGGGATTCAGAGGATGAGAGTGTCAAGGAGAGGATCAGAGTAACGGACAGTGCAACGCGCCTTGTCCGGGAAGCAGCCGGGGCACTGGCCGCATCTTTCGGAGGATATGACCTGGTATCCGGCAACCGCGAGTTTGATTTCAGGTTTGACAACCAGGCACATTTCGGACAGGTAACGGCATTTCAAGATCCTTACGGGCTTGACTGGCTCATAGTCACTGCCATACCGCAAAACGATTTCATGGCCCATATCAATGCCAACAACAGGATAACTTTTTTCCTGATGATCCTCACTCTTGTCGTTGCAGCAGGTGTAAGCGTATTTATTGCCGGAAAAATACTGAAACCGGTGTCCGATCTGAGACGTTTCGCCCGGTCATTGTCCAAAGGGAACTGGAGTCAGGTTTTTCAAGGACATACCCGGATAACTGAAATTCAGGCTCTGGCCACATCTTTTCATCATATGGCCGGGCAGTTAAAGCAGATGTTTGACGGTTTGAACAATGAAATTGCCGAACGCCGGCAGGCACAGGCCGCATTGAAAACATCCCATGAAAGATTTTTAACGGTTCTGAACAGCATCGATGCCACGATTTACGTGGCGGATATGGATACCCATGAAATTATTTTCATGAACCAGCATATGATAAAGCTTTTCGGCCGGGACATGACAGGAGAGATATGCTGGAGTTCCTTCAGGGGTGAATCGGGACCATGTCCGCATTGCACCAACGACAGGCTGCTCGATGATCAGGGCGGTCATACCGGGGTGCATGTATGGCATGATAAAAATCCCGTTACTGGAAGGTGGTTCATCAATCATGACAGGGCCATTGAATGGGTTGACGGCAGGATGGTCCGGCTCCAGGTGGCAACCGACATCACCGAGATGAAAAAAATGGAAAAAGCCCTCCGCCAGGCACAGAAAATGGAATCCATCGGCACCCTGGCCGGTGGTATCGCCCATGACTTCAACAATATTCTGTTTCCCATTGTTGGCATGTCTGAACTGCTGATGGAAGACCTGGAGGAAGGCGGCCAGGCGTATGACAATGCCCGGGAAATACTGACGGCGGCAAAACGGGGCAGCAATCTTGTAAGGCAGATACTTGCCTTCAGTCGCCAGACCGGCAATGAAACCGTGCCGGTCAGCCTTCAGCAGGTACTCGACGAGGTGCTTGCACTTTCCCAGGCCACCCTGCCGTCTGATATTGTCATCACCAGGGACATACAGGATGGCTGCGGCATGGTCATGGCGGACCCGACCCAGATTCACCAGGTCGTCATGAACCTTGTGACCAATACATTCCATGCACTGGAACCAGGAGGAGGAAAAATAAGTATACAGCTCGAGGAAAAACTGTTGTCCGGGCGGGCCCTGCCTGACAGCAGCATGGAACCGGGGCCGTATGCATTGCTGTCTGTTGCCGACAATGGTTGTGGTATAAGTGCTGCGGTCAAAGACAGGATTTTCGATCCATATTTTACGACAAAAGAGCAGGGTAAAGGAACCGGACTCGGTCTTTCCATGGTACATGGTATCGTGAAATCCTGCAGGGGAGATATCAAGGTATACAGTGAAATCGGCAAAGGCACCGAATTCCAGGTTTACCTGCCGGTAACGGACCCTCTGGACAGCAGGCCTGAAACAG
Source organism: uncultured Desulfobacterales bacterium (assembly GCA_964397015.1). GTDB lineage: Bacteria > Desulfobacterota > Desulfobacteria > Desulfobacterales > Desulfobacteraceae > MADRE2. The sequence continues at coordinate 6,939 of CAYNHL010000007.1, forward strand.
GAGATGTTTCTGAAGATTCTTCAAAGAAATTCCCCCTTGGAGATGAACATATTCTCCTGGTGGATGATGAAACAGCCATCGTCCAGATAGAAAGCCAGATACTGGATCGTTTGGGCTACAGGGTTACCGCCTGCAGCGGCAGTCTCGAGGCCCTTGAAACATTCAGGGCAGGGCCGGATGATTTTGACCTGGTCCTGACCGACATGACCATGCCCGATATGACCGGGGATAAGCTGGCCGGCGAGCTGATAGTGATCCGGCCGGATATACCTGTTATTCTGTGTACAGGGTTCAGCGAACTGATCAATGAAGAAAATGCCGCTGCTCACGGCATCAGGGGGTTTTTGATGAAACCGGTGAATATTTCGGAACTGGCCGGCATGATTCGAAAGGTGCTGGACGACTACCACGATCTCGACGAATGAATCTTCAACTGCTCATCTGCAGGAATAAGGTCAGCAGTCCCAGGTAGATAAAAAGCCCCAGGATATCGTTCAATGTGGTAATGAAAGGACCGGTGGCAAGTGCCGGATCGATGTCCATTTTTTTCAGGATAAAAGGTACGGCGGAACCTGTAAAACCGGAATTCAGGATAATCAGTACGCCGGCCAGTGCCACAATCGCGCCCAGAGCGTAATCGGAAAGCCAGAAACCAACGATCAGGCCCAGAAGAATCCCGCAGGATATACCGTTGATAAGGGCGACCTTCATTTCCAGCCAGAGCCTTTTTTTAATATTCACAAGGCTGATTCCGCCGGTGGCTATCCCCCTCACTATAATAGTCGCCGCCTGGGTTCCGGTGTTTCCGCCTATGCCCATGATTACGGGAAAGAAAAAGGACAGGGCGATGACCTTTTCCAGGGTTGTTTCGAACCGGTGTATCACAAAAGCGGCAACAATGCCGCCGAATACCCCGGTTATCAGCCAGGGCAACCGGGCTCTTGATATTTTAAAAGGGGATTCTTCAGTTATTTTTTGTCCGATGGCACCGGTCATCAGGGAAAGATCCTCATCCACTTCTTCTTCGATCACGTCAATGATATCATCATGTGTGATACGTCCAGCCAGCCTGTGGTTGCCATCCACCACAGGCATGTTGACCAGGTCATATTTTTTAAATTTTAAGGCGACTTCTTCCTGATCCTCGTGGACATTGACGGACATCACATCCGGGTTCATGATATCGTTTATTTTCCGACCAGGTGTTTCAAGCAGGAGGGTTTTTAACGATATAACACCTGTAAGCCTGCCGGAACTGTCCACCACAAAGACATGATAGAGATACTTTATTGTATCCTTTTTTTCACCAATGGCCTGGACGGCATCTTGAACCAGGCCGCTTTGCGGTACGGACACGACATCCAGGTCCATAATACCCCCGGCCGTATCCTTGCCGTACTGCAAAAGTTTTTCAAGTTTCCTGGAAAATGAGGGATCGAGCATGCCGAGAATATCGCCGGCGCGTGTGTCAGGAAGATTTCCAATGATGTCGACGGCATCGTCAGCATGAATATATTGAAGAGCCTTTGAAACCAGGCTGTTTTCAAGGCCTTCCAATATAAGTTTCCGGACGGGGGGTTCAATCTCGACCAGGATTTTTGCGGCCTGTTCAGCAGACAGGGCGTTGAAAGTGAAAAACCGCTCGTTAGGTTCCAGGTGCTCAATTACATCAGCAATGTCGGCCGGCAGGAGTTCATCAAGAAATGCCGACAATGCATTTTCATCCTTTTTCCGGATGAGCCCCCTGATCTTTTTAACCAGGCTTTTATCGATATGGACAGGCCTTCTGGAATCCCTTGGTTGTCGATGGTTTCGGCTCAATCGAGAGAACATCCTTTTTCTATGCACGAAGGACAGTTCAGGTGCATGTTTTCACAGCATCCAAAGGAATATGTGCTTTCGCCGCACGACTGGCAGACAGCCGGGTCCATTTTTTTGGTCACCGGGTTATATGTCAGGGTCATGTTCTGTTTTCTATGACCTGACAGCAGCCTGGTAAAAACGGTTACACAGGGGGAAGTGATATCAAGGGCTGCAACCGGCTGAAAATCGAGTACAATGCTGTATTTTTTGAACAGGTCCTTTTTTTTGGCCGCCAGTTCCCTGGGAATCATGGCGATTTTTTCCTTTCTATCAGAGACAAGGTCTTCTGAAATACCGCTGCGCTGAAGGCTTGCCGCCATTTCATCTTCAAGGGCTTTGTAATAGGTATCAAGGCTGGCCGCATCCCTCTGAAATCTGCGGTTCATGCTTTTGACAAACTGGGACAGTCTGTCTTCAAGCAGGCCAGGACCATACCGGTTGACAAGGGAACGTATCTTGTCGATTTCCTCCTGGGTACAGCCGGGATTCCTGCCGGAAGAATACTGTTTGGGCACATAGGGCAGGGCGTGCACCATATCCGGGACCAGGGCTCCGGTCTCCCGGTTGATGGCAATATCCAAAAGTCCCTCCTTTATCTCGTCGCTTCGTGCCTTGAAATGGCAGGTCAGCAGCATGTACCTGGTCTTTGTCTCTCCTGTTTTACCTGTTTCGAGCTTGGTTTTGTAAAGTTCGAACTGGTCTTGGACCAGGCGGTCGAATCCCTGTGTCTTGATATAGTCAAATTGAAGGTTTACGGCCAGAAAGGGCAGCATCACACCCGCCATGGCAGCAATTTTGTCAAGCAGCGGAGTATGGAACATTACAGGATACACCTGCTGGCCGGTAGCAGGTTTATTTGTTCCTTTAGCGGTTGAAATGGTGATCAGTTCTTCCACAGATAACTGCTGTGCCAGATCCCCGGGCATCAGGACACGGGTTTTGTCATTCCCATTTTCCATGGCCGCTCCCCTGGCCTGGAAAAAACGGCAGGCAAAATCCATGGGATCGATTGTTTGTAAAGTATTTTCGATATCAGAGCTCATATGTGTCTCCAAAAAGCTTGTCATCGAGTTGCCGGGTTTTTTCATATCCTGTTTTGGCACGTTTCAGCCGGGTCCCCAGGTTGTCAAAAGACTTTTGCCGGTCCTGGCCGGGTTCGGTTTCAAGCCAGAGCTCGCATACGATATCACTGAAATCTTTTTCACCGCGGACCCGTCCGAGGATCATGTCGATTTCTCCGATCACCATCTCGAACATGTTGATCTTTCTATCCAGTATATCGAGTATGTAGTCTTCGATTGAGCCGCTTGCGCAGAAATTGTAGATATGCACTTCTTTTTCCTGCCCGATCCTGTGAATCCGGCCTATGCGCTGTTCGATCTTCATCGGGTTCCATGGCAGGTCATAATTGACCATGCGGGAGCAAAACTGCAGGTTACGGCCTTCTCCGCCGATTTCGGTCGTCACCAGGACCTGGTGTTTTTCCCTGAAATCCTGGATGGCTGTATCCTTTTCCCGGTTGGTCATGCCGCCGTGAAAAAGGGAAAAACCGATACGGTTCCACTCCAGGAATTCAGCCAGGTGCTCCAATGTACCTATGTATTTTACAAAAACTATGACTTTTTCTTTCGTTGCCTGGAGAAGCTTGAGCAATGCTTTGTTTTTCGGGGTGTCAACAGTGGTGCGGCACAGGTTTTTCACCGTCCGGATGTCGGCTGCATGATCCAAAAGCAGATCGTTTTTTTTCAGCATGTTGTCAAGTGTTGATGCAACCGCATTGGGTGATGATCCGGCCTGGGCAAGAAGTATTTTTATCACCATCCTGGCCCGGCCCTGCTTGTGTGTGTTCAATAATTTTACCAGATCCTGGAGCCGGCTGTAAAATTCGGTTTCGGCAGTTGTCGGTTCAATACGGATGGTCTGGGCAAACCGGGGCGGGATGTGAATACCGGCTAACGCCCTGGTGTTCCGTATCATGACCTGGCCAAGCAGTTCCCTTAGTTTTTCACGGTTCTGAGGATCGGTCGGATCTCCTCGTTTCATGAAGCGTTCCCTGAATGACGTGGCTGTTTCGAGCTGTCCGGGTTTCAGCAGCGTGATCAGGTTGTAAAGCTCCATGAGGTTGTTTTCAACCGGCGTGGCAGTCAGCAGCAGAATGAATCTTTTTTTCAATGAATTGACAAGCTTGAAATTCAAGGTGTTCCGGTTTTTCAGATGGTGTGCCTCATCCACGATAATCAAGTCATATTCCCGGCTGGTGATGAAATCTATATTTTTTTTCGATTTGGCCTGGTTGATCGAGGCAACAACTACAGGCTGTTTCCAGAAACTCTTGTCACCGGATTTGAACCGCGGGTCGTCCGTGGACGGGACAGTCATGTTGAACTTTGACTGCATTTCGTCCCGCCATTGGGAAACCAGGGGGGTAGGGGTAAGTACCAGAGCTGTTTTGACCATGCCGCGCTGGATGTATTCAGCAAGCACAATCAGGGCCTCGATTGTTTTACCCAGCCCGACCTCATCGGATAAAAGGGCTCTACCCCTGTATTGTTTCAACACTTTTTTGGCGGTTTCCTCCTGGTACCAGAACGATGTCACCTGTGTCAGGCCTGGCAGGCAGATCAGGGTTTCAAAGGATTCGGCAAACATGATTTCATGGCTCATCAATGCCAGTTCGTAGTCGTCTTTGCTGACCGGCTCAGGGTTGAACATGAGTTTTTCAAAGGATTTTGTGTCGATCCGGATCGTCATGGGAACCTGTTCAGGTTCGGTGTCCCCTATATCATTAAGCGGGGTTGCAGAAGAATCAGGATCTTTGTGAGCTGTCTGGACAGCTGCCTTCCGGGTATGCTGCCGCCGGTGTATTTTGCCCTGTTCCTCGATCTGCTCCTGAATCATTTTTTCATACTGCTTGAACTCCAGCATGTCTTCGCAATAGGCTTTGATCTCCTTGAGCCTGGATAATTCTTTTCTTTTTCCCTTGATATCAAATCCGGGAAAATCATGAATGAGCTGCTTGACCTCGTTGAGGCACTCGGAGTATTTTTCAAGACTGACAAGTTTTATAACCTTGCTGATCCTCATTTCAGGTGCTAACGGTTCTATTTTTTCAAGAAGGAGAATTGCGTCAAGTTCCAGTTGCTCCTGTCCTGTATCCTGTCCTACGAGGCCCATGAAATGAATCACCTCTTTTTCTTTAGGCAGGACTTTAGCCGCACGCCTTACAGCTTTGACAGCTTTTTCAATTTTGCCGGCTGCAAAGAAAAAACAGGCATCTTCAAACAGGAACCAGCCCTTTTCCCGGGCAGTCTGGTTGGATTTTAACTGCTTTATCTGTTTTTGCTTCTGCTTTCTTTTCTTCTTTTTTCTGTCTTTGTCTGCCACTTTGTTTTTCCCCGGTTTTTCTATTGCCTGTTACCATAGAAAAACCGTGGAAAAAGTCAAGATACATTTTTAGCACCTGTGGTATTTATAAAAAATAGTCAGACGAAAAAGCCCTTGACTTAAAAAGACAAATCAGATAGTCAGTTTGCTTGAATAGTGGCTGAAGCCACTGATCAGATAATTACCGGGCATTGCCCAATATCATATGCCGCCTGCCGTCATTTGACGACAGGACAGCCAGTCAAAAAAGGCCACGAAGGTCCATGCTGTCCCGAACAGGGAGCACCTTTGCGGCCTTTTTCTTTTTTCAAAGACCGCAGAAAATTGTCATGTTGTTGAATTTAATGAATTTTTAGTATTTTAAGGAGGCTTTTTTATGTTTAAAAATAAATTATTTCACTTTTTATCAGCATGTCTGATTTGCTCGAGCCTGATCATGCCTGCCATGGTTTGTCCGTCATTTGCCGCAAAAGACAGCATTGTCCTTGCAGTAGGAGGTGAAAATTCCGAAGGATATGATCCCCTTCTAGGGTGGGGCAGTTACGGCAATCCGCTTTTCCACAGCACCCTTTTGAAAAGGGATGCTGATTTGAATATTGTTCCGGATCTGGCCAGAAAATGGACTCTTTCTAAAGACAAGCTGGCCTGGACTGTAAAAATCCGTGAAGGGGTCGTTTTTTCAGACGGCTCACCTTTGACTGCAAAAGATGTTGCCTTTACCTTTAACAAGGGGCTTGAGGCAGGAGGGAAAATCGATCTGACCCCACTTGAGTCAGCCAGGGCAATAGACGAAACAACCGTAGTCTTGAAGCTTACAACGCCGGATATCACCTTTATTCAGCATCTTATCACACTTGGGATAGTTCCTGAGAGTCATTATGGCCCCGGTTATGCGCGAGCTCCCATCGGCTCCGGTCCCTACAGGCTGATCCGCTGGGACGAAGGGCAGAAAATGGTGGTGGAGGCCAATAATCATTATTATGGAAAAAAACCGGCAATCCGGCAACTTGTATTCCTTTTTTCCGAAGCAGATGCCGCCCTTGCAATGGCTCGTGCAGGCCAGGTGGACGTGCTGGGTGTCCCTTCAAGCCTGGCCGGCCAGAAAATTTCCGGAATGAAGCTGCATGTGGTAAAAAGCGTGGATAACCGGGGACTCATGTTTCCGACGGTTCCTGATAAAGGTCTGGAAACGCCTAAGGGGGTCAGAATTGGAAACGATGTGACAGCCGATGTCGCCATCCGTAAGGCAGTCAATTATGCTGTCGATCGCGAAGCCCTTGTAGCAGGTGTCCTGGATGGATACGGCCGGCCGGCCTTTGGAGTTGTAGACGGGCTGCCGTGGGATAACGCAGATATCCGTTTCAGGGACAATGATCCTGAGAAGGCTGAAGCCATTCTTGAAAAAGCGGGATGGAAAGATAAGGACAATGACGGAATCAGGGAAAAGAACGGTATCAAGGCCGAGTTCATCATTGTATACAATGCCAGGGATTCCCTGCGGCAGGGACTTGCACTGGCGGTTTCAGACATGCTCAGGCCTCTGGGAATCAAGGCGGTGCCCAAGGGTGAGAACTGGGACAGGATCAAAACCGAACTGACCCATACCCATGTGGTGGTTTATGGGTTTGGAGATCACAGTCCCCTGGAAATGTACAAACTTTACCATTCACCCGGCCCGGAGCCCATGTACTGGAATGCCGGTTTCTATTCCAATGCTGTAGTTGACAAATACCTTGAACAGGCAAGAGCGGCGGAATCCTTTGAAAAATCAATTCCCTTTTGGCAGAAAGCCCAGTGGGACGGAACCGCCGGATTTGCAGTCCCCGGCGATGCAGCCTGGGCATGGCTGGTCAATCTGGATCATACCTACTTTTTGAATGAGTGCCTGGATGTGGGTAAATCACAGATGGAACCTCATGGGCACGGCTGGCCCATTACCGCCAATATCAATGAATGGAAATGGACCTGCGATTAATCCACTTTAAACCTGAAAAGGCCGGGAAATCTTGTTTTCCCGGCCAAAGAAGCATTACATGAATCTAATTAAAAATACCCTTGTTTCATTTTTTTTGAAAAAAACTATCAGGCTTGTTCTGCTGATTTTTTCGGTTGCAAGCCTGTCATATGTCCTGGTGAGCTTTTCTCCTGTCGATCCGGTTGATGCTTATCTTGGACCGGCTATACTCAAGGTTTCCCCGGAACAAAGAGAACTTATCGCCGAGAGATGGGGTCTTGACCAGCCTCCGGCCAAAAGATTCGTAAGCTGGGCATTCCAATTGCTAAAGGGGGATTTCGGACTGTCCACAATTTTTAACGAGCCTGTGCTGACGGTCATTTCCAAACGTTTTGTCACCTCTTTCTGGCTAATGTTCCTTGCCTGGACCCTGTCCGGGATTTTTGGGTTTTTCCTGGGTGTTGTCTCCGGCACTTTCAAAAATTCGATACTGGATAAAACAATAAGTTTTTATGCCTATACCATGGCCTCAACACCCACTTTCTGGGTGGGCATGTTACTGCTCTCTATTTTTTCGATTCATCTGGGCTGGACTCCAGCCTGCTGTGCCTGGCCTGTGGGCTTGAGCCCGGAACAGACCTCCTTTTTCCAGCGGGTTCATCACCTTGTACTTCCGGCCTTTACCCTGTCTCTCATCGGAATCGCGCAGATCACCCTTCACACTCGTGAAAAGACGATAGATGCCATGAACAGTGATTATGCCGTATTTGCAAGGGCCCAGGGAGAAAAAGACATAGGCATTGCCTTTCGGCACGCATTTAGAAATGTGCTTCTTCCGGCTGTAACTCTCCAGTTCGCTTCCATCGGTGAACTCTTCGGAGGAGCTGTCCTGGCGGAACAGGTATTTTCATATCCCGGCCTTGGAAAAACTGTGGTGGAAGCCGGGTACCGGGGAGATGTCCCCCTGTTGCTGGGTATTGTCATTTTCAGTACGGTTTTTGTCTTTGCAGGCAATACCGCAGCCGATCTGATATACCAGGTGGTCGATCCGAGAATCCGTAAAACAGGAGGTACGACATGACCCTGTCTCCATTTTTATCCATGGACCGGAGATCCCGAACCATCGCTGTTGTCCTGGGCTGCTTAGTCTTTTTCGGATGTGTGTTCACGGGTGCCTGGCTGTACGGGGAAAGAGGCGAGGTCACGGCACTGACCCTCAGAAAGCTTCCGCCAAGCCTTCAGTATCCTTTCGGTACCGACTGGCTGGGGCGGGATATGCTGGCCAGGACCCTGAAAGGCTTGATAATCAGTCTGAAGGTCGGTCTCATGGCAGCAGGGTTTTCTGCAGGGATAGCGCTCATTCTCGGACTTTGCGCCGCGACTATGGGAAAAATGGTTGATGTCGCGGTTACATGGTGCGTTGATGTTGCCATGGCAACTCCTCATCTTGTTCTTCTAATACTGATTTCCTTTGCCTGCGGTGGTGGGGAAAAAGGTGTCATCATAGCAGTGGCAGCTTCCCACTGGCCTTCCCTGACAAGGGTCATACGGGCTGAAGTGATTCAGCTCCGGTCATCGGAATATATCCAGCTGTCACGCCAACTGGGTAAAAGTCCTTTTTTCATTGCCGTCTGCCACATGCTGCCCCATGTCGTCCCCCAGTTCATGGTAGGACTTCTTCTGCTCTTCCCCCACGCCATCCTTCATGCCGCAGCTTTAACCTTCCTGGGTTTTGGAATGAGCCCCCACACCCCGGCCATAGGCGCCCTTCTGGCTGAATCCATGCGGTATCTGTCCATGGGATTGTGGTGGCTGGCCGTTGCTCCGGGACTTACCCTTGTGGTCACTGTCAAGGCTTTTGACATTCTGGGCGGCAATGCCAGGGCCCTTCTGGATCCCAAAACATGCAGAGAATAAACAAAAAGGAGATTTTATGCTTGACGTCAAATCGCTTTCCATAGGATTTTCCAGCTATTCAGCCGGGTTTAAAAAGCAGGATGTGCAGGCCATCAGAAGCCTGGACTTAACGGTTGAAAAAAAAGAAGTTCTGGCCGTAGTGGGCCAGTCCGGTGCAGGAAAAAGTCTTCTGGCCCATGCATTGCTGGGAGTACTTCCACAAAATGCACGCATATCAGGTGATCTGTTTTTCAAGGGAAAAAGAATGACCCCAAAAGAAACGGCCAGGCTGCGGGGCCGGGAAATTGCCCTCATCCCGCAGTCCATGACCTGCTTGAACCCTCTTTTAAAAGTAGGTGTCCAGATCGCCCGGGCGGCCGAGCTCAGCGGTATCAGGCCGAAAGATTCATGGAAAGCGACAATTGAGGCGCTTCAACGCTACCGCCTGGAAGAGGGGATTGCCCGAAGATTTCCTTTCCAGCTTTCAGGGGGAATGGCCCGCAGGATTCTGACTGCCACGGCAACCATCGGCGGAGCGGACCTGATACTTGCCGACGAGCCTACAAACGGTCTTGACAAAAATGTAGCAACGGAGACATTGGGGCATCTCAGGCGGCTTGCAGATGCCGGCAAAGCTGTATTGCTGATCACCCACGATATCGAGGCGGCGCTTTCCATTGCCGACCGTGTAACAATTTTCTGCGGTGGTGTGACTGTAGAAGATGCAATGGCAGTTGATTTCAATGGATCAGGCAGGCTGCGGCATCCCTATTCCAGGGCACTGTGGAATGCGCTTCCCGGCAGGGGTTTTGTAGGGTCCGTTCAATCGAGCGCCCCTGTATTTCATTCCGACGGCTGTCCTTTCCTCTCTCTTTGTCAACAAAGAACATCATCCTGCAAAACTTCTCTTCCTGTCATAAGAGATCTGAACAACGGCCGTGTGAGGTGTCATAATGCTTGAAGCCAGACAGATCTCCTTTCGTTATTCGGCAAAGGAGCCTTGGCTGTTCCGGAAACTTGACCTGGCCATCGCTCCGGGTGAAATTGTTGGCGTTCCAGGTCCGAGCGGCATGGGAAAATCAACGCTTGCAAAAGTCCTTGCAGGGTTTTTAAAAGCCCATGAAGGCAGAGTTGAAATAGATGGTATTCCTTTAAAAAAGAAAGGATTCAATCCGGTTCAACTGATATTCCAGCATCCTGAGCTGGCCGTCAACCCAAGATGGAAAATTAAAGAAATACTGGCCGAGGCGGGACAACTTTCTCCGGATCTTTTAGCCTGGCTGTCCATTGAGGTCTCGTGGATGGAAAGATATCCCCACGAGCTTTCAGGAGGAGAGCTTCAAAGGGTCTGCCTCGCCCGTGCACTGGATCCCAGGTTAAAGTACCTGGTTTGCGACGAGATGACTTCCATGCTGGACGCTCTGACCCAGGCAGTCATCTGGAAGGCTGTCCTCGGAATTGCAAAAGAAAGAAATTTAGGACTGCTGGTTATCAGTCATGATTCCGCTTTGATATCGAGTCTTTGCCATAGATCTTTGAAATGTTTTTTGTAAATCTTACAAAAGTAATTCAAATCAAGGCGTTACATCGTCATAAATGTAAGAGATCTGGGGATGGCTGATCACAACCCAGGCCTTTTTCGATCAGGTCCAGCAGCCCGGATTTTTCTTCCGGGAAGCTGTATCCTTCGTAACCATGCGAGAGCAGCAGGCCTCCTTCGGGGTGCTGCCAGTGGTTCATTGCGTGGTCAAAGCAGACCTTGCCCGTAACCTCGAGATCCTGGATCATCGTTCTGAGCTCCTCGAGCTGTTCTTTCGGTGTCAGCGGCGTAATTTCACCGGCCTCGACCTGCCGGTGCATCAAAGTGCCGGGGATGGGTCTGAAGGGCCTTGATCGTATGTAATGCGGGTTGACAGCATTGAGAACTTTTGCCGTGCCCCTGGCATGCTCCAGTGATTTTTCCTTTCCTCCCAGGCCGGGCATCCAGTACTCAGATACCTGGAAGCCCGCGGACATGGCTTTTTGACCTGCCTTGACATGACCTTCGGCCGTGACTCCCTTTTTAATGAATTCGAGCAGGCCGTCATCCCCTGTTTCCAGGCCCAGGTGAAGCCTGTCAAGGCCTGCTTTGCGGATAGTTTCAAGCTCCTTTACAGGTTTTTGGGCCAGGGTCCTGGCCCGGGCATAGGTGGTGATTCGTTTGATATGGGGGAAGGTGGTTTTAAGGTGTTTCAACGCTGACACCAGGTCGGGAGTCTTCATGATAAGGCTGTTGGCATCCTGGATAAAGGCTGTTTTTCCCCCTGCCATGAGCCAGTTTACAAGCATTATAAACCCCGGATGCCGCTCCAGTTCGGGTGTCTTTTCAAGCAGGGCCATGATCCCGCTTCGTGTGATGCCGCCAGGCATGGCGCCTGCCGGTTCAGAAAGGGCTGCCATGTCATGGATCAGGGCTGCCATGGCATCGATATCCGCCTTGATCTCTTCAACTGTTCTAAGCTGGAATTTTTCTGTTTTGTACATGCCGCAGAAGGTGCAGTGGTTCCACGGGCAGTTCCGGGTGAACCGCACCAGAAGAGATGCACTGCCGCCTTCGCTGGGCGGGCGGTAAACGCCGGTCTCGAACCGGTACCTGTCAATGGTCATCGGGCCTCCATTAAAATTGACTGTTCAGAGGCTGTCAGGATAAAGCAGTTGTAATTCAAATGCAATACACCGTTATTGTTTCTTCAGATTGGCCGCTGACCTGGGGCAGGAGTCGATTTTATGGACAAATTCCTGGAATTTTTCAAAAATTTGCCTGTCCATGGCATGTTCGACCTGGCATGCGACCCGGTCTGCGGACAGGTCATCAACACCCAGGATTCTATGGAAAAAATCCTTTAAAAAGACATGGCGGTGTTCTATTTCCGTAGCGATTTTTCTTCCTTCAGGAGTCAAGGTGACATATCCGTAGGGCTCATAATTGACAAGGTCTATGGCTGCCAGTTTTTTCAGCATTCCTGTCACCGAGCCTCGCTGTATTTTCATTTTATCGGCAATGTCCCTGCACCGGGCCACTTTGTTTTCGGTCTGGAGCGCAAGAATGGTTTCAAGATAATCTTCAAGGCTCTGTGAAAGGTTGTGGCTATCTGTCATTGTTCTCCCCCTTTTCTTTTTTAACTCAACTTTCGGGCTTCAACGATGGTGCCATTTAACGAAAGCTGAGTTTTTAATGTTAACCATTAAATATGCATTAAGTCAAATAATTATTTTGACCCCATTTTGTTGTTGACACCTTTAAAAGTTAGGTGTATAAAACAATTCATTTTAAGCAAAACTAAAGCATTTTATGCTCAAACCAATATGGAGAACAGTATGGAAACCATCAACTTAAGGCAGATGAAAGTAGGACAGGAAGGAATAATTCACTGTGTTAGAGCCGGCAGTGAACTGGGGCGCAGAATCAGGGACATGGGACTGATCCCGGGAAAAAAGATCCGGATCCAGGGCAGGGCACCGCTTTATGATCCGGTCTCGTTGAGAATAATGGGATTTACTTTGACGCTTCGCAACAATGAGGCGGACTATATCGACGTGGAGGTATCTTGAAAATGCCCACAGCCATTGTACTGGCCGGAAATCCAAATTCCGGCAAGACCACGCTTTTCAATCTCTTGACCGGAGGCCGGCAGCATGTCGGCAATTACCCGGGCGTGACCGTTGAAAAAAAACAGGGGACCTTGACCACCGGTGACAAGAAGTTTGAAATTGTCGACCTTCCCGGAACTTATTCCCTGACCGCCTATTCTCTGGAAGAGATTGTTGCAAGGGATTTTCTCGTTGATGCAAAACCGTCCGTGGTTGTCAATATCGTTGATGCCGCCAATCTTGAACGCAACCTTTACTTTACGGTCCAGCTTCTGGAAATGGGCCTTCCGGTCTGTATTGCTTTGAACATGATGGACGTTGCCCGCAAACAGGGGATCGATATCGATGCCGGCCTGCTTTCCAGGCTGTTGAAGGTGCCGGTCGTTTCGGTTGTTGCCAGGAACGGGAGCGGAAAACAGGCTCTTGTACAGACCATTGCCTCCATGGCGGGAAAACCGCCGGCCGCGGGTCTGAGAATATCCTACGGCCGGGACCTGGATGCCGCAATGGATGAGATGGTTCCGGTCATAGAAGAAACCGGGTTCCTGGACGGCCGGTATGATCCAAGATGGATCGCCCTTAAATACCTGGAAGAAGATCAACAGATAATTGAAGCAGGGCACAAAGACGATCCTGTAACTGCCATGAAACTTACCGCAATTGTCGAAGCCGTCAAGACACACATCAACAATACCTTTGACACACACCCGGAAAGTATAATTGCCGATCAACGTTACGGGTATGTCAATTCCGTCCTGAAACAAGGGGTCCAGAGGTTTGCCGGGGATGAGAACCGGCTGCAGCTGTCAGACAGGATTGACAGGATTGTCACCAACCGTTTCCTTGGGCCTGTCATCATGGTTGCAATGCTCATGGGACTTTACCAGTTCACTTTTTCATTCAGCGAAATACCGGTGGCTTTTGTGGAAAGAATATTTGCATGGATATCGGGACTGGTGGACACCGCGCTTGGGGACGGCATGGTGAAATCGTTGCTGATATCCGGGATCATCGACGGGGTCGGCGGGGTACTTGGATTTGTTCCCCTGATCATGTTCATGTTTTTCGGTATCGCCTTTCTGGAGGATACCGGATACCTGGCCCGGATGGCCTTCATGCTGGACAGGCTATTCAGGATGTTCGGTCTTCACGGCAGCTCGGTAATGGCTTTTATTGTCTCGGGCGGCATTGCAGGAGGCTGCGCAGTGCCCGGGGTCATGGCAACCAGGACCCTGAGATCCCCTAAGGAGCGGCTGGCCACCCTGTTGACCGTTCCTTTCATGAACTGCGGGGCCAAGCTGCCGGTATTCGCTCTTCTGGTGGCAGCGTTCTTTACCGAAAACCAGGCCCAGGTGATGCTCCTGATCACTTTCATTTCATGGGCAGGTGCCCTGCTCGTGGCACGTCTGCTTCGATCCACCATTATCCGGGGAGATTCAACGCCTTTTGTCATGGAATTGCCTCCTTACCGGCTGCCTACACTCAAAGGCCTTTTCATTCATACTTTTGAAAGGATTTTTCAGTATATCAAAAAGGCCGGGACAGTCATCCTGCTCATTTCCATTGTGCTCTGGGCAATGATGACTTTTCCGGGGCTGGATGAAAACAGGGTCAGGGAATTTGAAAACAGAAAAGCGCTTGTCACAGCCGGCCTGCCAGCGGATCAGGCTGATGAATTCCAGGCCGGGGCAGCCTCTTTTGTGACTGAAAAAGAAGCGGACAGGATAAAGAAAAGCCTGCTGCAGATCGAACGTGAGCAGGCAAAGGAAGCGTTGAAAAATTCGATTGCAGGCCGGCTCGGCACTGCCATGGAAACAGTAACACGGTTTGCAGGGTTTGACTGGCGGACCAATATAGCCCTTATCGGGGGATTTGCGGCAAAAGAGGTGGTGGTGTCGACACTGGGTACAGCCTATTCTCTGGGAGAAGTGGATCCGGAGGATACCGCATCCCTTTCCGAAAGGCTGAAGTCCTCAGAAGGCTGGGGGCCGCTTGCAGCCTTCAGCCTGATATTGTTCACCATTTTTTATGCCCCCTGTTTTGTGACCGTTGTCTGTATTTCAAAGGAGACAGGCACCTGGAAGTGGGGGGCCTTTTCAGTAGTTTTCAATACCGTCCTTGCATTGTCGGTTTCCATAATTTTCTACCAGGCCGGCAGCATGCTGCTGTCCTGAAACACAGGGGAGGTTGTAATGATCGATCTTTTTATTGTCATTGTAATGGTTGCAGGCGCGCTGATACTGATTGTCACCGGCCTTGTCAGAACCCTGCAGGGTAAAGGCAAAAACTGCGGCTGCTGCAATACCGGCCCGGCCTGCCGGTCCTGTCATAAAACTTTTTTCTTTCGTGAAACAGCCGCCAGGCCGATCAGTCCAGTTCCGAGCAAAAGCAGGGTAGCAGGTTCGGGCGTGGGCTGATTGCCGGGGATATAAAGGTTCTGGACGTTTACCCTAGTGCCGTTGGAATTGGTGTAATCGAGATCTGCGATAAAAATATAACTGTTGTTGATCCATCCGGCATCGACCGCTGTTTCAGCGGCTATGACATAAGTGTTGTTCTGCACTTTTTCAGAGGTGATGCCGGAATTAGGGTCATCAAAGTACCACAGGGCATTTTGAAAATTGGCCTCGTCGGATCTATCCGTGAATCCATGATTCTCTGTATAGTACCGGCTCAACAGCCAGGCGCTTTGATCGCTTGGGTCTATAAGGTTTCCAACCATGTACCACGTATTTGGGGTAAGCGTTATTGTTTTTTGTGCGCACCAGGAATGAAAGTCTATTTGAGTGTCATCAGTGCTTTGCTGCCAGGCCTGGGTATCGAATTCTCCGGCATTGTTTAGAGAGTTGTATTCCGTTACTCTCAGTTGGTCACCGATATCAATATCCCACATGGTATAGGCACCGGCTGTTCCTGCCATGAAAGCAAGAATAAAGGTTGCAAAGATCGCAGTCAGTATCTTTTTCATTTTATCGCCCTCGTTGTTGATAAGATTATTGTCGTTTGATTCAATTATAACAGGAAACAAGAGCAATCTTCATGCCATGGGTGTCAGGCGAGGATGAAATTAAAAATACCTTATTATATCAATATATTATGTTTTGATATATAATAAATTGTCCGGTTAGAGTAGAAAATTGTGAACTAAATGTAATAAAAATTATGAAATTAGGTAGATTTTTATACAGGTTCACAGAAATAGACCAATCAAGTTTTTAAAAAATGTATTATTTTTCTTTCAGGCAGCATTGGAATAGAGAAGATAAGGTGGTGGAGCTGAGGGGGATCGAACCCCTGACCTTACGGCTGCCAGCCGTACGCTCTCCCAGCTGAGCTACAGCCCCACAAAAGACGGTATCTAAATAATAGATCCTGGCCCGGGTGTCAATAGAAAAATTCATTATGGAACATTTTACCGGATCTGTCATTAAAATGTTGACACAGGCTTTTATGAAAAGATATTATGCACAGTTTAAATAACTTATTGATTTAATTTTTTGAAGTTAAGGAGAAACTGATGCTGCGAGCCATGCGTGAAAATTCCGGATCATGGATTATCAAATTTATTCTCGGGCTTATAATCATAGCTTTTGTGGGAATCGGGGTGGGCACTTACGGTTCAAGGGACAGGCAGACAGTAGCCACGATTGGTAAGCAATCCGTCACCCTGCAGGAATACCAGGATTCATACCGGCAGATTGTGGAACAGCTGCGCACCAGGTTCGGAGATTACCTGACCGAAGATACGCTGAAAATGTTCAATGTGGAACAGCAGGCTATTGACCGCATCATTGAAACACATTTAATCGAGGAACAGGCGGACCGGTTCGATTTGATCGTTTCCGACGAGGAAATCAGGGACCAGTTGATGTCCATTGACGCGTTCAAGGATAACGGAGTGTTTTCCTTTGACAGGTACCGGCAGATCCTGGGATATCAGCGTACCACCCCCGAGCTGTTTGAGGCCCGCCTCAAGCGGGACCTGCGCAACCAGAAAGTCCAGGAAATGGTGGTGAACGCGGTAACGGTATCCGATATGGAGGTCCGGGACTGGTATGTTTATGAAAACACGACAGTGGCGCTTGATTTTATCAAGATAGACCCGGAAACCATGGAGGACGTGGAACCGTCACCCGAAGAAATCACGGCCTATTATGAAGAAAACCGGGACCGGTATAAAACTGCGCCCAAACGCGTTGCAAGCTATCTTCGTTATTCCCCGGATGATTACAGGAAAACAGTGACGGTTTCTGAAGAACAGATCAGGGTTTATTATGAGACTCACGAGGAAGAATTCAATACTCCGGCACGGGCGGAGGCCCGCCATATCCTGATTAAAACTGATGAAAACGATGATGAGGCCGCCGCAATCGAGGCTGCCAGGGAAAAAGCGCTGGAATTGTATGAAAGAGCTGTTGCAGGAGAAGATTTTGCCGAGCTGGCACGGAGCCACTCCGAGGGACCCAGCGCCGAAGCAGGTGGATATATCGGCGCCTTTTCCCGTGGTGAAATGGTCGAGCCCTTTGAAGATGTGGCGTTTGCATTGAAGTCCGGTGAAATCTCCAAACCGGTCAAGACACGTTTCGGCTGGCATGTAATCAAGGTGGAGCAGCAGTTTCCCTCCGAGGTGACGCCCCTTGAACAGGCCCGTGACAGTATCGAATACCAGATTGTGGACCGCGAGGCATTGAGCATGGCATATGAAGATGCCGGCAAGGCTTTCGATGCCGTCATAGAAGGTGATGACCTGGAACAGGCAGGACTTGTCACCGGTCAAAAGGTGGTAAAGACCCAGTCGTTTACCCAGGATGGCGCCGGGCTTATCCTGGAAGATTCCCAGGCATTCGCCAGGGAGGCCTTCAGCCTGTCATCCGGTATAATAAGTGATGTGAAGTCCATAGGCAACTCCTACTACCTGATAAAGGTTACAGATATCATATCTCCTGCTGTTCAGCCCCTGGAGGCTGTAAAGGAACAGGTTGTAAAGGATCTGACTGCCAGGATGAAACAGGAAAAAGCCAAAAAGCTTTCCGAATCCATTCTCTCCGAGTCAGGCGGTTCACTGACACTGGCCAAAATTGCCGACACCCACGGTCTGGAGCTTGAAAGCACCGGACCGTTTGTGCGTACCGGGCCGATTGAAGAACTCGGATCTTCACCCGAGCTGTTGAAGGCGGCATTTGAGCTGCAGGCCGAAAAAGAGGTATATCCTTCTGTGTTGTCAACCCAGGATGGTTTTTATATCATAGCTCTAAAGGAAAAGACGGTTCCGGATCCATCGGTGTCTGATGACGATCTGGATGATGTCCGCAACGAAATACTTACGGCCAAGCAAAACCAGGTTTTCCGGACATGGCTGGATGAATTGAGAGAGAAAAGCGATATTTCGATCAATCCCAACCTGTTCAATTAAAGGATTGTATGACTTTTTTTTACCGCACTGCACGGTTCTGGCTTCTATGTGCTCTTTTATGGTGCCTGCTGGCCGGTTGTCTTCATCACCAGCCGGTTATTGAGGATCACCGGCATCTTTTAAGGGATCCATCCATTATCCAGGGCCGCCTTGCCAACGGGTTCGGCTATATTCTGGTTGAAAACCGGCTGCCCGAAGACCGGATTCAGATGCACCTGAACGTGTTTGCCGGTTCCGTGCATGAAAAGGAAAACCATACCGGCGCAGCCCATTTTCTCGAGCATATGCTCTTTTGCGGCACCACGCATTTCAAGCCGGGTGAACTCATCGAATATTTTCAGTCCATCGGTATGGATTTCGGTGCAGACGCCAATGCCAGCACCGGATTTTACAATACCATATATGACCTGGATCTGCCGGACAACCGGGAGGATACCATTTCCCAGGCACTGCTGGTGTTTGACGATTATGCCAGGGGAGCACTGCTGCTGCCTGAAGAAATTGACAGGGAACGGGGTGTCATTCTGTCGGAAATGCGGGACAGGGACTCGGTTTCTTACCGGACGTTCAAGGAGACGCTGGCATTTGAACTGCCGGGATCCATCCTGAACCGCCGGTTTCCCATCGGCCTGAAAGAAGATGTCGAGGCCATGGACAGATCCGCTTTAAAAGAGTATTACGACCGTTTTTACCGGCCGGAAAACATAGTCCTTGTCATGGTAGGCGACTTTGACAGTAAGCAGGTCCTGCCGCTGATAGAGTCACGTTTTGAAGATTTCAAGCCCAGGACCTTTTTTACAGGCCGGCCGGTCAAAAACACCTGGGAGCCCCACGAGGGAATCAAGGCGTTTTATCACCACGAGCCTGAAGCCGGAGACACAAATGTCGGCATTGAAACCATCCGGCATACCGGATTTGTTTCACAAACCCCGGCAATGCTCAAGCTCGAAGCCGTGCAGGATCTTGCAGATACCATCATGAACTACCGGTTTTCGCGGATGCTCCGCCAGGAGTCACCGCCTTTTACAAATGCAGGTTCCGGGTCCGGTACATTCCTTCACCATGTTCAGATGACCTCGGTCGACGCAGCCTGTCCGGCCGATAAGTGGAAAAAGACACTTCAAACACTGGAGAGCACCCTCAGGCAGGCATTGAAACATGGTTTTACCATGGTTGAGTTCGAGCGGGCAAAGGCGGATGCGTTGAGTGATCTCGACCGCCGGGTGGAGACCTCGGATACACAGAAAAGCTCCAATATCGCCCGGCGTATTTTAAACCGTATCAACAACAGGAAACTTATTTTATCCCCAAGTCAGAAAAGAGAGATACTGCAGCCTTTTTTCAATTCCCTGACCCTCGGGGATGTACACCAGGCGCTTGTCGAAAACTGGGGTGCATCACACCGCCTGATCACCGTCACCGGCAACGCTGAAATCAAGGATACCAGGGACCTGTCGCCCGTACAGCAGATTCTGTCGGTTTTCAGCGACAGCCAGGCACGGCAGATTGACCCGTATCAGCTTTCAGATGCAAAGAAGTTCCCATACCTTGTCATTCCAAAGGGTGCGGGAGAAACAGTTGAACACAAACGGGTGGAAGACCTGGAAATTGACCGGTTTTTTTTCTCGAACAAGACCTTTCTAAATATCAAGAAAACGGATTTTCAGCAGAACCGTTTCCTCTTCAAGGCAGCCTTCGGTCCGGGAAGACAGTCCGAACCCGGGCAATACCCGGGCATGTCTTATCTTGCCGGGTCAGTTATCAATGACAGCGGTTTTGGACAAATGACACAGGATGAACTCGAGCGCGCCCTTGCAGGAAAAGATGTGGGTTTTTCATTCAGTATTTCGGAAAACCGGTTTATACTTTCAGGCAGTGCTGCTAAAAGTGAAATTGAAACCGTTTTCCTGCTGATTCATCATTTTTTCATGGACCCGGGATTTCGGCAGCCGCCATTGAGACTGGCCAAAAAGCAGTACAGGGAATCCCTTGAAAACATGCTCCGCACTCCTGACGGTATGATGAAAATCAAAGGGGAGGCCTTTCTGGCAGGCAATGATTCACGGTTCGGCATGCCTTCGTTTGACACCATTGACACAATCACCCTGGCAGCTGTCAGAGACTGGCTGATGCCATGGATATCACAGGCCCCGGTTGAAGTTTCCGTTGTCGGTGATATTGAAACGGATCAGGTTGTCGAGGCGGGCAAAAGGCTGCTTGGCACTCTCAACCGCAGAAACCCGGAAATGGAGAATCAGGAGATACAACGGCCTTTACCCGAATTTCCGCAAAAGTCGTTTTTGAATATCAAGCTGGATACCCGGATCGAAAAAAGTATGGTCAGGGTGGTGTTTCCTACAAGCGATTTCTGGGATATCTCGCAGACCAGGCGGTTGTCCGTTCTGTCACGGATTTTTTCCGAGCGGCTGCGCAAAGAGGTGCGGGAAAAACTCGGGGCGGCTTATTCCCCCTATGTTTATAATGATCCCTCGCTGGCATATGATGATTACGGGCTTTTTCACGTGGTGGTCAGTGTCGATCCGCCCACAGCGGGGATGGTGGTGGAAACCATCACGGACATTGCAGAATCGCTGCATGATAAAGGTGTGTCCGAAAGGGAGCTGGATCTTGTGAAAAAGCCCCTGCTGTCCCATTTAAAGGAAATTGTGAAAACAAATTCATACTGGCTGAATTCGGTTCTGTTCGATGCAGTGGCGCATCCGGAAAAGATTGAGTGGGCAAGAACCTTCAGGGAAGGGTATGATCAGATTACCAAACCCGATATTGACCGGGTGGCGGAAAGATACCTTGACCCGGACAGAAAAATCTATCTTCTCATAGAGCCTGAAATGTAATACCGTTATTTGGTATTAAAGCAGTGTTGTAAAGGCCTGGTCCGTTTTTTCGACAGATTCGGCCACGTTGTTCCTCAAGTAATAATCCAAGTCGAACAGTTGTTTGAAGCTCAGATCCCTGAACTGGATATGCCGCTTTCTGACCCTCATGGAACTGAAAGAAGGAGCGTGGGTCAGTTCATAATCAGAAACGGTTTCAAAAGGAAGGTCCCCGACATAACAGCCCATGCTGCTGAGAAAAATAGTTTCTTCGGATGGATCGGGCAGGGTGTCTTCAGTACTGTCGTTCGAGGTATCGATGTATTTGAAGGCCAGTCCTCCCATGCTGATATCGACAATCTGTCCGAGCATATAGGAATACGGGCTTATGGCTGCATAGGCTCCGTCATTGGCTTTATACCTTCTGGCTTTTCGTCTTTCAACCGTTCGTTTTCTTCCTACCATGCTGAGGATTCCTTTTCCAAGGGGTAAAAAAGGGTTAACAAATGCCATAAAATATGCATGATTCATACCATATGGCAGTCATGGGCGGTTGAATGTATAAAACAGGTATGGATAAGTCTTTGATTTTAAAGAAAATTTCAATGAATGGCGCCGCAGCTGTAAACTGATTCGAGTTGCTGTCTGCCTGGCATGTATATAATAAAACATAAAAGCGGTCCCGGATCAGAATAATTTACACCAGTGCCTGGGAACTTTTTTTCCGTATTTATTACTTTTTTTCCTCAAATTGCTTGATATCCCTGTTTTTTCGAACATTTTCCGGATTGAATATCCTGCCGCTGATGGCAATATACACACCATGGGGAAGGGTCTGTACGGCTGCTACAGCGGATCCGAGATTGAACAGGGCATCACTGGACTTGAAGATGGACGGGGCCATCGCACCGGTAAGAACAATCACTTTGTTTTTTACGGACTGCAGCTGAAGGGCTGTTTCTACCATGGTGTCCGTGCCGTGGGTGATGACTATTTTACCGTTGGTGTCTTCGGCCACTGCCTTGCAGATCAACCTGCGGTCTTCATCTGTCATTTCAAGGCTGTCTTTTTTAAGCAGGGACATCACCTCGTATTTGAAATTGACATGGGCATCCCTGAGCATGCTGTCAATCTGGGGGTCACCTACTTCGTACTTGCTCAATGCATCAAAATACACCTTGTCAATGGTACCGCCGGTGGTAAAAAATTTAATTTTCATTTTTTCATTTTCCTTGTTCTTTCAATTCATCGGTGATTTTATCCACTGTGGCCATTGCCGTTTGAAAAGTAAAACCCCGGTTTTTCAAAAAGGTCAATGCTTTTTTTCTTGCCTTTTCAGGATCCAAGCGCCGCCATGAGCGCATTTTAAGTTGAACGGCAAGGCAGGCAAGATCATCGTCGGTTTCGTCCTTCAGGGCCTTTTCAATTATCTTGGCATCTATCCCTTTTCTGGAAAGTTCGTATTCCATAGCGAAAATGGACCTCGGAGCGGTCCGTTTGCGGTTTGATACAAACATTCTGGCAAATTCAAAATCATCCAGTAACCGGCTTTCCAGAAGACGTTCCACAACCTGGTCGATAGTTGTGGCAGGTGTGCTTTTTTTGGCCAGGTACTGTTTTATTTCATTTATACTTCTGGCCCTGTAGCCCAGGAATTTCAATGCCAGGTGCCAGGCAGTCGTAAATTCCCTGGAGCATTCATCCTCGCTTGAGATGCGGGGCGAAAGCGTTAATGGTTGTTTGGCTTCCATGAAATATTCACCTTGCTTAAAGGGGTTCGCCTGTTCTTTTCAATTATTTCATGCAGTGACATGACCTGTGTCCGGGTTTTTATGACCTGGGTCATTGCTACAGCGGTCTGACCCTGGAGTGTTTCATTCTGGAATCCCATATCGATTTTTTCAGGGAAAAAACACTGGAAAATATCCGCCGGAACGGATTCAAGGGCCCATCCAAGATAGACGGTATGGTTCACATGGTTGTTCAGGTCAATATCCCGGTGATAGGCAGTAAATTCTTTTTCATGATCTGGTGTGCAGGGCAGACGGATGTCAGGCAGATCTATTCTGAAATCAGGATCGCAGTCAAGCATCGGGCGGGAAAAAAACCGGTTCAGACGGACCGGCCGGCCCGTAGTTTTGTTGACCATGACCCAGACTCCTGTCGCGGTGACCAGCGGAGTGTCATCGAGGTCCGTGATGCTGAACTGTCTCATCTCATAAAGGTTTTTGCAGGGAGTACGCCAGGTGTGGACCCTGAAAGGGCGCATCCAGGCGATAGGTTCCTTAATGTGCATGTGATACCGGGTTACCACCCATTTCAAATTTTTTTTTGCCAGATCGAAACCTGATACTTCAAGGGCCATGGCATGTTCGGATGCCATATCCTGGAACAGGTTCAAGATCGAGGCAGCCCCGGCCTGGTGAAACGGATTGATGGATGAATAAGGAAAATGCGTTTGCTTTGTCATGACGGAATCAGGAGTCATTGGGTGTCATCCATAAGGGTTACCGGGGTTTTGAGAATCTGGATCATCAGGTTGACCAGGCCCTCACCAACTGAGGCAGGGTGCATAGGTACCACAACCGGGTCATCGATACTGCCGGTGGCCTTAACGGGAATAGAAACGAGCCGGTTGTCCAGCATGGTGCTGAGGATGGGGATCCTGCTGATTATCATGTCAACGGTTTTAAAGGGTGCCACAAGGCATGTAAGGCTCAATTGATTGTCAATGGGGTCGATCCATCCTGTGAAAACCAGGGTCATGTCATGGCCGTCAATAACCGCTTTTTCAAGCTGAATACGGCTGTCTGCGATGCTGGCGGAAATTTCGAACCGCTCATAGGCAAATCCGGTCTGTGTCATATCCGGCATTTTTCCTTTAAACAGCTTGGAGACATTGAGAAAGGAGAGTATTCTTGAAAGCAGGGTCAATTTGTAAATACGCCCCTGGTCTGCAGTGAACACCAGGTCTCCTTGAAAAGCCCTGGAAAAGTTATCCGGTGAGCCATCGGCTTTAAGCCGGGAATGAAGCTGGAAAGGTCCCTGGATAAGGCCGGGCCTGGAAAAAAGGCAGGAGATTACATGATCCAGTTCGTTGTAGGCCTTGCCCCGGATATCGATATCTGTGACAACACGGCCGGCATTGGCCCTGATCCGGCCGCTGGTTTTCAGGCCGCACAGGTCGGCCCGGGAAATCGTTAAGTCCACAAACCTTTCTGCAGGTTTCACCAGGGCGTCAAATCTCGTTAAGTGAAGTTTTTTGTATACGACTTCATCTATTTCAAGTTTGATACTTTTTTTCCCCAGCAGGGTCTTGAAATCCGTGTCTGAGGCTGTGGTATCTGTGCTGTTGGGTGAAAAAAAGGAATCTGCATTCATGTATGATGTGGTTACAAGGTATTGGTCACTGGTATCGGTATCGGACTCGATAATGAAATTCCTGCCGTTTGTATGGGAAAAAATCCTTTTATAAAAAGGGCTGTCCTGGTCCATGATTTTTTTCAAAGACCTGGAATCCAGTGTTCCGGACAATACCATTGCGCTGTCTGCCGCCTCAGGGGCCATGTGCATGGAAAACTTTGTGTAGGGAAGATCTTCCAGGGCCAGGTGTTTTATCTGATATTTGCCGGATGGGTTCTGTTGTCCGGCATGGAGCACCATGGTCGCCTGGTCTGAAAATTCAAGAGTCCCGGAAAAAAAAGATTCGTCAGGGGTAATTGCAAGCTGGCCGTTGTCAATGTCGAACGGCACGGCTGCGGCTTCTGTGTAGCCAGTTTTCGACCAGGTATCCAGGAACGCAGTCTGAAAAACCCTGGCCCGGATAGCGTCGACAAGGCCGGCACCGTTTTCAATGTCAAAGTTACATGATGCTCCGGCGATTCCAGGTTCCTGTCTTCCCATGAAAAGATCAGCGCCGGCCATTTGTCCAGTGATCCGGTATTTCCATTTACTGAAGTCGGTAACAGCTCCCTGGAGCTGAAACGTGTCCACATGCACGGTCCCGGTGGCATGTTCAACCGGGGAAATCAGGCGTTTTATTCCATCATATCGGCAGGCCCAGGGGACAAGGGTCTCAAGGTCCAGCTGAGCCCGGCCCGATTCAACGGTCAGGCCCGGAGTGCCGGACAGGTCCAGCCAGGCTGTGATACCTTTCAATCTCTGGTTGTGGATCTGTCCGCTGAATTCGGTGATGCCGGCCCTGTCTTCCTGGTACCGGAATTTGCAGCGGTCGATAACTATCCGTCCCGGAATACGTTGATAAACCCCTTGTCCGGTTATATGATCCGCATCAACCTCTACGCTGACGTCTGCCTGGCCGGTTTTGCGTTTGAGTACCAAAGTGGCCCGGGCTTTTCCGCTGACACTGTCGATTTTTTCAAGTTCAGCGGCCAGAAGCGTGTTCGGGAGAAGGGATACAAGGACTGAAGGCAGGTCTTGAAGATCTATGTCAAGATCATACCTCCCGGAAAACTCAATATCATTGTGATTGGCAAGATCCACGGCCAGGTTACCTTTTTGAATGGAGGATCCTTTAAGAAGGCCAGTTTCGGTCTGGATGGTCAGCACACCATTTTCGACAAAAGCCGCCCCGTCAATACCTGAGACCACGAGATCGGTTTCAGGAATCCTGGCAGCGCCCCCGGTCACTTTTCCTGAAAGTTCCAGGTGGTGTTCGTCGAAAAGATCTTTTATTCCGGGGCTGGAAAAGGAAACTGAAATATGATCGGCCTTTCCTTTTTTCAATATCCAGAATAACCGGCTGCTGACTTCACTGCCATGGATAAAATCCTGTGCAGCTGCCCGGGCCTGTTCAATGTTCACGGATTTGCCGGCAAAGGTTATCTTTGACTGCTGATTGTTTTGGAATGAAAAATCAATTGAGATCGTGCCGTTAGGATATGTGAAAGAGGATGGCAGCATTTGGGCCTGGACCCGGCCGGCCGATAATGAAAATGTGAGTGAAAGGTCATCAGTGACAACAGCCGCCTGGTCATCAGAAAATGATTTTACAACGGTTTTTTCCAGGTCAAGGCGGCCGGTGACCATGCCTTTGACTGGAATTTTTGCATCGAGTGAAATCGATTTTGCCTCAGCAGAACGCACCTGGATTTTATCAAGATCATCCTGCTTTTCAGCAGGGATCAGGCGGTCCAGCATCCGGCGTTTTACATGCATTCGCGTGCCATGGGCCGATATATCGATTGATTGCCGGTTTCTGGATACCATGATATCGACATCCAGGTTTTTGAAAACAGGGGTGTCGACACCTTTGAAAACCAGCCTCAGATTGTCCTGTTCCGGCGGCAGGAATGAAAAAATATCCGCGACCCATGGAGACCAGTCTTTAGACGTAAGGGTCCGGGTGAAACGCCGGGATATGGTATCCGCCGCGGGGATACTGCCGGCAGCTATGGACGGTGAACCAGAGTGAATGAAGCTGATGTTTTCTACCATCACCCGGTCAACTTTGAATTTTCGTTTCCACAGAAAATCAATATCCGGATACATGGCTATCTTGTCGACAACCAGAGAAGTCCGGGGATCGATGTTTATTTCAATGCCCTTGATGTAGACGAGAAAGCGGGGAAAAAGAGATACATTGAGGCGCCGGGTGGTCAGTTCAATCCCGGTTCTGTCATCAAGAAAATCTGACAGCTTTGACCGGGTGTAATCTGTATTGATTGTCCAGGACAACAGTCCGGGCAGAGCCGCCAGAATCACCAGGAACAGCAGGCATGCCAGCAGTATGACGCGCCATTTTTTCTTCAATGAAAACAGCATGGTATGATATCTGTCATCACATCAGGATCATTGATCATTACCTGCCTTACCAGGTCAATCCCTGTTGGGATGAATGGCGTATAAACAGGGCCATCAGAGCCTGTGCTTCGTTTTTGATAATATCATCTGGTTCCTGGTCCTCATCTGCAGTATCCTCGTCTTCTTCATCTGGTAATTTTTCAAGCAAAGGTTTTCCCGTGGCCTTGTTGTACCTGTTTTCAATTTCCAGCTGCCTGGCTGTCAATTCAGCCTGGCGGTCTTTTCGGACCTGTTCGTTCAAGGATACAGTTTTTTGGCCGGTCATCTGCTGTCCCAGTTTGAACCTCTCTTTCAAATATATCAGGCCCGGCTCGTTCTCGGCTCTTTTGTCAAAGTGTTTTTTCAACAGGGCCACGGCATCTTTTAAATCGGGATAGGCTGAGAATCTTGCTCTGCGGGTTGTATCCCAGGGCAGGGTGCCATCCAGGGCGCTTTCTCCGATGCGGTCACTGTGATATACGGGCGGGAAGGTGATATCGGGGATAATGCCGCGCTTTTGAGTACTCTCACCGGATACCCTGTAAAACTTGGCACTGGTCATTTTCAGTTTGCCCTTGTTCAGTTCCTGGAGTGACTGGACAGTGCCTTTTCCAAAGCTTTGGGTCCCGATAACGATTCCCCGGTTGTAATCTTTTATGGCACCTGCGAAAATTTCAGAGGCCGATGCACTCATCCGGTTGATAATCACCATCAAAGGGCCGGTGTATAAAATTGCAGGGTCATCATCATACAGGCGCTGGACTCGGTACCTGGTTTTTATCTGCACCGTGGGACCGGTTTCTATGAACAGCCCGGTCAGCAGGCTGGCCTCCTGAAGGGCGCCTCCGCCATTGTTGCGAAGGTCGATTATCAGCCCGTCAATCTGTTCGTCCTTTAACTGGAAAAGCAGTTTTTGCACGTCTTTTGTAGTGCTTCGGTAGTCCTTGTTTCCGGCGTTGAGTGCATTGAAATCCAGGTAAAATGCAGGTATGGTTATAACACCGATCCTGCTGGGTTTCCCATTGTCTGAAACGGTAACGACTTCCTGCCTGGCCGACTGTTCCTCGAGCTTTACCTTTTCCCGCTTGATATTGATGGTTTTCAAGGAAGTGGTGTCTTTTGCCGGTATTATCTTCAGCCGGACTACCGTATCTCTCGGGCCCCTGATCATTCGTACCACATTTTCGATCCTCTGCCCGAGAATGTCCTTGATCTCACCTGAAGGCCCCTGGCCGACACCGATAATCTTGTCACCCGGCATAAGCTGTTTTGATTTATCGGCCGGTCCGGCGGGAATGATACGGACCACCTTGGTATAATCGTATTCAGTCTGTAGAACCGCACCAATCCCTTCGAGCGAAAGGCTCATGTGGATATCAAAGTCTTCTGAAGCCCTGGGCGGCATGAACTGGGAGTGCGGGTCGAATCCGGTGGCAACCGCGTTGATGAACAGTTCGAACGCATCCTGGGAATCGGTCTGGTACAGCCGGTTCAGCCTGCCGGAATAGATTTTATCAAGCTCTTCGGTAATTTCCCGGTCAGACTTGTCATTGAGCTTGAACGTCAGAATATGGTCTTTGATGTATTTTTCCCACAGCACCTGCAAAGAGGCCATGGATGGCTCAAAGGGCTTTTCCTTTGTATCTGTTGCAAGGGTGTCGTCCATGGTAAAATCGAGCCTGGTTTTCCAGTCTTTTATCAGCTCCAGCATGTAGTTCAATCGCTGCTCGTTTCGAACCAGGTAAAGGTCAAATGCCTGCTTTGCAAATGACAGGTCGCCTTTTGACAGGTAGTTGTCCAGGTTGTATTTATGTTTATCGAACCATTTTAAATCCTTCTGGGTAAAAAGCTGCTTTGACGGATCCAGGTGTTTTATGTAAATGGACAGGATTTCGTCCGACATTTCATTGTTCAGCTTTTTTTGTGAGTAATGGTGTTTTTCAAGGGTCCTGGCTACTTCTTTGGCCGTGTCTCGATGATTTGTTGTAAATTCAATGACCGGCAGGGTCTGGTCCATGTTTTCTGCAAACACCAGGGGTGCCGGAAAAAAAAGATGGAAAGCCGCAAGGGCCAGGCAGATAATAAGCAGGAAAAAGGATTGTCGGTTGTAAAAATAAGTCATACGGGAAAGTCCTCCGGGGTTTCAAAAGTAACGGCACCTATCGCTCCGTTTCGAAGTTCACGGATGAATCCTTCAGATGCTTTCTGGAAATCGATCAGCCCGCCTTTTTTCAGGCATCCGCGGGCAAGACCGATTTTTTCTATCAGGGCTATGCCGGTTTGGGGTATAGCATCCAGAAAATCATAACGGCTCTGCAGCAGTTCGGGGTACCGGTCCATCAGCAGCTCTGCCATGAATACGGCTATATTGTCATAGTCAAACGCCGTGTCTGAAACAGCCCCGCTGGCTGCCAGGAGCAGGGCCCGTTCGGCAGGTTCGACAACCGGCCATAAAATGCCGGGTGTGTCGTAGATGTCAACATTGTTGGGCAGGCTTGTTCGCTGCTGGTGACGTGTGACAGCAGGTACATTACCGGTTTTGGCCACTTTTTTCCCTGCCAGTGTATTCAGGACTGTGGATTTGCCTGTATTGGGAATACCCACCACCATGGCCTTTATTTTCCGGGCTTTGTTTGCCTTGATACCTGCAACGCCTGCATTCAGTGCATGGATGGCCTCGGAGCGGTTCGTGCCGGTAATTGCAACAGCCGGCTGTGCCGCCATTAAAGAAAAGTGATGGATCCACCTGTCTGTTTCAACAGGGTCTGCAAGGTCTTTTTTATTTAAAATCTTTATACGCGGCTTGCCCCGGCAAAGGCTGTCGACAAAAGGGTTGGAGCTGGAGACCGGCAGCCGGGCGTCCAGGATTTCAAAGAGAACATCGATCCTGGCCACTGCCTCCATCAGGTTTTTTCTGGTGTCCTGCATATGGCCCGGAAACCACTGGATTGTCATTAGTTTTCCCCACTCTTTACGGGTTTTTTGAAGTTAATCCGCTGCCGTCGTTTGTATCATATTTTGATTAAAGGATAAACCATGGTAGTTCCAGGTACATGACCTGCTAGAAAAATGGCAGCAGGTGTTGTATCATTTCACGGCTGCCTGCCAAAATACCGTCATCCGGAAACCGGTCCATTCCCTTGAAATCACACACCATGCCGCCGGCTTCGGTAAGGTTTTTCCGCCCTTGAATATAACATCTTTCTGCCTGGCCTCAGGGCTTGACTCCAGGCACACCTTTCCGGCACTTCGGATGGTTTCTTCTAAAAACGCCAGCATGATCCTTCTTTCTTTTTGGATGTAAAAATATTGACATAGCCCTCTGAATCTGAGAATATCTCATACTCATCCATGAATCAAGTGTCCGCTGATATAAAGGCCGATTAAATGATACCGTTTAACAGAATTTTTTTCCATTGTCTGTGCGTGGCCATCGTGATTTTCACTGTCTTTAAATGGCAGAATGCGCTGGCCGAAGATACCGTGTCTTATCCTGTGACCCTCCAGGTTCCCCCCCTGGTTCACAGCGTTCAGTTCAAGGATGACATTTATTTTTGCGGCATAAAGATACCGATGAGCGATCCCGAGATCCGGCAGCGTCTGGAACTCGAGATGCTTCTGGCGTTGTGGAACCGTCCCCAGGTTATTCTCTGGCTCAAGCGCTCCACCAGGTATTTTCCGCATATCGAAAAAATATTGAAATCCCATGGCCTGCATGATGACTTGAAATATATTCCTGTTGTTGAAAGTGCCTTGAAGCCTCACAGCCGGTCATCCAGGGGGGCCGTAGGTTTCTGGCAGTTTATCCGCAGTACGGGTCTTGCCTATGGCCTTCGTATCGATTCCAGTGTCGATGAGCGCCGCAACCTGTTCAAATCCACCGATGCCGCCTGCCGCTACCTGAAAAAACTCAAGACACAGTTCGGGTCCTGCCTGCTGGCCATGGCCGCCTACAACATGGGCGAGTACGGGCTTTCGTCCGAGATAAAGGCACAGGAAAACAATCAGTTCTTTTCATTGTACCTGCCGCTGGAAACCCAGCGGTATGTCTTCAAGATAGTCGCTGTAAAGCTGATTATGACCCAGCCTCTGAAATATGGATTCATGTTGAAAGAAAATGATTATTACCCGCTTTTCACATTTGACAGGATCAATTTTGACTCAAAGATACAGCTTCCGATCACCTTGATAGCCAAAGCGGCCGGTGTGCCGTTCAAAACCATCAAGGACATGAACCCTGAAATACGGGGGTATCATCTTACCACCGGGAAAAAGTCAGTGCTGATTCCCAAGGGCAGGGCTGTTTCTTTTGAACCGGCTTTTTCGAGGCTGCTGGAAACCTATGAAAAAAATCACGCCCAGCGGTTTCATGTCGTCAGGAAAGGAGAAAGCCTTATTGCGATTGCAAGAAAATACAGGGTATCACTGTATGATTTGCTTAAATGGAACAACTTGACACACAAAAGTGTGATTCATCCGGGGAACAGGCTGGTGGTCTCACCTGATTAGGCGGGTATCGTACCTTAAATCATTCTTCAATGTCGTTTTCTTTTTTAGGTTTCTGCTGTTTTTTAAAACAGACCTTGTCCTCCCGAATGATCGCACACAATTTGGGGTTGTGGAGTTCTTTACACGTTGCATGGTTGTAAAGCGGGCATTCAGGATACTGTTTAGACATGATTGTCCCCATTCCAAGAAATTAGATCGTTTTGCGCCATGGTGGATACAATATATCTTAAATACACCTTTGTTTCAAGCCATTTTCCAGGGCATAACGGTCTGATATGCAAAGTGCGGCCAGTGTGAACATAAGATCGATCAGGCCGGGAACTGATATCGGCTGGTTGAAGCCCCCTAAGTGGGGGCCTGAAAAAAACACGATGTCTTTTTCACCTTTTCTGCAGGACCGGGATGGGCCGGACGGCCCTTCGCGATCCAGGATAAACCGGCGGAACGAGTTTTCATCCATCTGCTGCTGATCGGCACATCTGAGGTGTTCGGCCATATCGCTGTCGACCCCCATTTTATCGATCATCTGATTTATCAGGGACAGAGGCAGAAGCATTTTTACATCTTTAAGGGGAATTTGGGTAACAGCTTCGTAATAGGCCTGGACACTTGCGGTCACCAGGGAATGAAACAGGTCAGGATCAAACAGGTGCCGGGTGTCTATCGGGGCTCCTTTAGAGTCAAAACCTTTGAGATCGGGTGATTTGTTCCTGAAATAACTGCCTGCGACCAGGATAAGGCTCAACAGGTGGGCACCGATATAGTGGTGCAGTTTTTTTTGATTGTCAAGGGGCACAAGGTGCTCGAAATCACGGAGTCCTGATGCCCCGAAATTGGGGTAACGGCAGGATTCCAGCCATTGATCGAGCCGTCCGCCGTGTTCCCACAGGTAATAGCCCTGATCATTCCTCCGCCTGCTCTGTACCCGGTTGTGGAACAAAGGGATGACGGCGTTGTGAATAATACCCTGTGATGCAAGTTGGCCCAGCAGGGCGGCATTATGGCGAAAGCATGTCACCAGAGTGTCCGGGTCAAGGCCGTGTTCAGGTTCATTGAGGTAGTGGTAATACCGGGGAGCTGCCTTGAAGGCAATGGCGATATTTTGTACTCTGGCGGGCCGCTGCCGGTCAGCATCCGGTAAAAGTCCCTGAATGCAAAACAGGGCGCAGTCTTTGTGTTTGAAAGGGAGAGGCATGCTGAATCCTGCAGGAGTTTCAGGTGGGAATGCACGAAGAAAATCCATCCAGGCGGTTTCCTGAATAAGGTTTTCCACGGGTATCTCCTCGGGCAGGAACTTGATGATTCCAAGCAGGCCGTTTTTTGTTCTGCCGGCCAGGCTCCTGCCGTTCCATGTCATGGAGCCGGGAGGATCGATCTCGAGCAGGGCGGCCAGTTCGTCGAACTCGATGTCCAGTACGGCATGGGACAAGAAGGGAGGCATGCATGGCGGCTGTATATTCAGGGGCAGTTGTCCCAGTGCCTCTGCCACGGCCCTGTGTTTTCTGCCACGGCTGGCTTTCAGCAGCTGCTGCAGAAAGGTCAGAATACCTGTCTTGAGTTCTGGTTTTGCGGTTTTCAGCATCTGGATCATTGCATTGCAGGCGCGCTGGTAGACAAAAAAGGATTGCTTTTCACCTTCAAACCTGTCGGACTCGAGAATGGATGCCACACTGTGGACGGTCCGGTCTGTGACCCGGGCAGGACCGGCATCGATGAATTCCTGGATCTGTAACAGGAGCAGAAAGGTTTCCTGGAAAGTCGATCCGGCATCAAACAGCCTGGTTTCGCAGTTTTGACGGGCGATCGACCTGTCGGTAAAGGCAATCAAATCAGGTGATATCTAATCCCCGAGGCTTTCTTCCATGATAACCCCGGGTTCCAGGGTTTCGTCATCAGGCGGGGCCTCGTCGGACTGTATCGGGGGTTTTTGGATTTTAATGGCGTTTTCCAGTATTTTATGATCCAGTATTCTTATCTGGGTATCCAGCTGGTCTTCGATTTCCTGGATTTTTTTCAACAGTGATGCCCTGGCCTCGGCGATCTGTTTTTCCAGGTCCGGCTGGCTGCTGCGGGCGCTTTCCAGGTCTTTTTGCCTCTTGTCCACAATGCTGAGCTGTTTTTGGGTCCAGGCCAGCTGATCGGTTAATTTTGCCAGGCCGGCAACTGCATCTGAAAGCTTGGAAGAGATGTCCTTGATTCGGTCGTCGAGCTTTTTCATGGAGGCAGTTGCGGCATCGAGGGCTTTGTTGTTTTCGGCTTCAAGAGCCTGCATATCGGCTTTGATTTTTGACAGATCCGTGTTGATTTTTTTTTCAATGGATGCGATCGCTGCCTGGGCATCCTTTTTGTCCATTTTGGTATTAGCCGTCTTGGTCACGAGTCCTTCAATCTGCGTTGCTCTGTTCTTGATTTCAGGCAGCTCTTTATCCAGGTCGAAGCGGTTTCTTGCAATTCTTACATCCAGGGCGTTCAGCTTGCTGTCAAACAGTTCTGAAATCTGCTCCACCTGGCTTTGTTTGCTGGTGTCCACATCGAGAACCTGTTCTTTCATGTCCATGTAGGCAAAAAACAGGACCGCACCAATGAGGCATGGGATGATGATGGAGATAATCGTAACCCGGTTGGACAGCTTGTCAATCCTGAGCGAGTTGAGTTCGTCGCGGTAATGGCTGGTGTCACCTATTGGTTCATTGCCGTTCAGGTTGATATCACTTTTGTAATCTTTTAAACTCATGGTATTCCTGGTAATTTTGTTAAAGACGCAAAGTTATTCCCATTCTATGGTCCCCGGTGGTTTTGAGGTGATGTCATACACGACACGATTGATATGGGTGACCTCGTTGATGATTCGGTTGCTGATTTTTCCCAAGAGATCATGGGGCAGCCTGGCCCAGTCCGCCGTCATTGCATCGGAGCTTGTTACAGCCCTGATGGCGATGCAGTTGCCAAAGGTGCGCTTGTCTCCCATTACTCCCACGCTCTTGACCGGCAGGAGCACTGCAAAAGACTGCCACAGCTCCCGATAGAGTCCGGCGGCCCTGATTTCCTCGAGCAGCAGAGCATCTGCCTGCCGCAGTATTTCAAGCCGCTCTTTTGTCACAGCCCCCATGATCCTTATGGCCAGGCCGGGTCCCGGGAACGGCTGGCGCCAGAGCAGCCGTTCCTGGATACCAAGCCGGGCACCGAGTTTGCGGACTTCGTCCTTGAAAAGCAGCTGCAGCGGTTCTATGAGCGTCAGTGCCATTTTTTCAGGCAGTCCACCAACGTTATGGTGGGATTTGATAATGTCGGTCGGCCCGCCGAATGCAGACTTGGATTCAATGATATCGGGATACAAAGTACCCTGTCCCAGAAAATGTGCTCCGTCTATCTGCTTTGCTTCATTTTCAAAAACTTCGATAAAAAGACGGCCGATGATTTTTCGTTTCTGCTCAGGGTCCGTAATGTCTTTCAATGCCGATAAAAACAGGGAGCTGGCATCTACAAACCTGATATTCATATCAAGGTTTTTCGACAGGGTCTGTTCCAGGTCCTGTTTTTCATTGTGCCGCAAAAGGCCGTTGTCGACAAATATGCAGTGCAGGTTGGCGCCAACCGCCCTGTGGATCAGAAAGGCGGCAACCGAAGAGTCCACTCCGCCTGAAAGGCCCATTATAACCTTTTTGTCTCCCACGGTTTTTTTGATCTGCTCAATGGTGTTATCTGCAAAGGACTGCATGCTCCAGTTTTGTTCGCACCTGCAGATATCAAGCAGAAAATGCCGGATCATCAGGTTTCCGTTCACCGAGTGCTCAACTTCAGGATGAAACTGAAGGCCGAAAAACTGCCGCTTTATATCCGCAATAGCGGCAATTTGTGTGTTGGCGGTAGATCCTGTTATTTCAAAACCGGGCGGCAGTGTCTCGGTGGAATCTCCATGGCTCATCCAGCACTGGAATCCGGTTTCCATATCTTTGAAAAGGGGGTTGTCCTTTTTTATTTCAAAAGTGGCAAATCCGTATTCTCTTTTCTTCGCCCCTCTGATGAGACCGCCCAGGGAATGTACCATGAAATGCATGCCGTAACAGATTCCAAGCACGGGAATGCCCATCTTGAAAATATCAGGGTCCACGGCCGGGCTGTTTTCTTCATAAATACTGGCAGGCCCTCCTGAAAGGATCAAACCCTTCGGGGCCAGTTCCCTTATCTTTTCCACCGGAATACCGGCCGGTTCTATCTGGCAGTAAACATTATTTTCCCTTACTCTCCTGGCGATCAACTGGTTGAACTGGGAGCCGAAATCGATGATAATGATCATGTACACACCTGATTGTGATTTAGATTACTGTAAAAGGTATTATTTCCTATAATATGGGCAAAATTGCAAGTTGTTTTTATATGGATATTGCCAATTTGGGATTATTGTGCTCTAGTAAACCGAACGTTAAGCTGTCTAATTAAAATAACAAACTAAAAATTTGGAGCTGTTTATGTACGAAGCCAGTGACCTGAGAAAGGGACTGAAAATTCAGATTGACAATGAGCCCTATGCGATAGTTGAATTTGAATTTAAAAAACCGGGCAAGGGCCAGTCGTTATACAAGTGCAAGCTTAAAAACATGATCACCGGATCCCAGTTTGAAAGAACATATCGATCAGGTGACAAGTTCGATAAAGCCGACCTGGAAGAACAGGATATGGAATACCTGTACGCAGACAGCAGCAGCTACTGCTTCATGAGTTCTTCCACTTATGAACAGCATTTTTTGACCTCTGATCAGCTCGGGGATACAGTTGACCTGCTGAAGGAGAACACGGTATGCACTGTGCTGCTGTTCAACGATCGGCCCATAGGTGTAACTCTCCCGAATTTTGTCAATCTGCGGGTGGTTGAATCAGAGCCCTGGGCAAAGGGCGATACCGCCACCGGAAGCACCAAGCCGGCTGTGCTTGAAACAGGTTTTGAAATCCAGGTGCCGCCCTTTGTGGAAGAGGGGCAGATGGTAAAAATCGATACCCGGACCCGGGCATATGTGGAAAGGGTGAATGAATAATACCCCTGACATCAATCTGGATAACCCCATCAGGAGCGTGTTGATCGTTGACGATGAAGCCAGCCTGCGCCTGATCCTGACCCGTTCCTTGAACCGGGCGGGATTCACGTGTAAAGAAACTGAAGATGGTGAATCCGCATATGGACTGATTCTTGAAAACCGCTTCGACCTGGTTATTTCCGACATTTCCATGCCAGGGATAGATGGGATGGAATTGCTGGAAAAAGTGAAAAAAAAGTTTCCGGATATCGAGTTTATCATGATGACCGGGTACGCATCCGAGTATTCCTATGTGGATATCATGAATGCCGGAGCGTCGGATTACATGACCAAGCCTTTCAATATCAACTCCGCCATTGCCCGCATAAGCCGGATTGCACGGGAAAAATCAAACCTGATCCGCCTGAAGAAAGCCAACATCGAGCTCAAGAATACCATTGAACGGGCCAATGCACTTGCAGAAGAAGCCCGTTCGGCATCAAAGGCAAAGACTTATTTTCTTGCAAGCATGAGTCACGAGATAAGAACACCTTTGAACGGTATCGTGGGATATACGGACATGCTCATGGATACCACGCTCAACGGTGAGCAGAAGGAATTTGTAAAAAATGCCAGGCTGAGCTGTGAAACCCTGCTGTCGGTGGTCAATGACATTCTTGATTTTTCAAAAGTCGAAGCGGGTAAACTGTCCCTTGAAATTATTGAATTCGATCCGGAAGTGATATGTTTTGACACGATTGAACTGGTCAGGACAAAGGTGGATGAATCCCGCGTTGAAATGATCTGTACGGTTTCGGACATGGTGCCGGGGAAAGTTCGCGGAGATCCACACCGTTTCAGGCAGGTACTTTTGAACCTTCTGGGAAATGCGGCCAAGTTCACCCGGAATGGAACAATCAAGCTGGCCATTGACGCCCAGGAAGATCAAGAACTTTATCCCGGCCAGGTATGCCTGATTGTCACGATCCAGGATACGGGCATCGGCATTGCTGAAAAAGATCTTGAACGGATTTTTCAGCCATTCAGCCAGTCCGAGGATGACATGGTGATCAACCGCTATGGAGGTACCGGCCTCGGGCTTGCCATATCCCGGAATATCGCTCAAAAAATGAACGGAACCATCACGGCCCGGAGTAACTTGAACCAGGGAAGCCGTTTTGTCTTCTCGGCCTGGTTTAAAAAGGCCGATACCAGGAGCCGCAGGCGGGTAAGCCGGCCGGTGTCTCTTTCGGACAAGCATGGACTTTTGTGCTACAGTACCGGTGAAACCAGGGATATCCTGCAGCATGAACTGAAAAAGGCCGGTATGAAAGTCACGGTGATTCCATTTCGTGACCTCCGGCATTTCATGCAAACCGGGGATACCGGTCAAGTGGATATAGGGATAGTCGATTTCGGAAAATTGTCCAGGAACATTGAAACAGATACAAACAGCAGTATCACGAGGCTGATGGACATCGATTTCAGGTTTCCTCTGATAGCCTGTACCAACCCTTTCCCCGGTGTGGCCGACAGATTGAACCGGCTCGGGTTCAAAGGCTACCTGCCAAAGCCGGTTCAGAAACGCAAACTGTTTGACATGATTTCCTTCGTTCTTGGAATGATCCCGCAGCCTGCAGGCGATACGCAGGTATCAGACAGGGATGAAATTGTCACATCGCATCTCATGGCGGAAAACATCAAGCAGTCCGCTGCAATCCTGCTGGTGGAGGACAATCCGGTCAACCAGAAAATGACGAAGATTCTGCTGACCAAGGCAGGTTACACGATTGAAATAGCAGGGGACGGTCTCGAGGCGGTTGAAAAGTACACAAAGGCACCTATGGATTTTGACCTGATATTCATGGATATCAACATGCCTAAAATGAACGGTTATCAGGCCACTGAAAAAATACGCCGTTTTGAAAGAGAATCAACTTCCGGCAACAGGATACCGATCCTGGCACTGACTGCAAATGTCATGGATGATTTCAAGAAAAGATGCCTCGAGGTCGGCATGGATGATTTTCTGACCAAACCCATCAAACGGGAGCTTGTATTCAGCGCCATTCAAAAATGGATAAAAAACAAGTGACCTGCCTGCCATTTTTATAAGTCATATTCACAAGTCATGGGTTTTGTAGCCGCAGTCTTTTTGAACACATTTTAAAAACAATCCCTCTTTTTTGCTTGTCTTTTCGACCAGGTATGTCGCACCGCAGTCGGGGCAGGTCCTGCTGACCGGCTTGTCCCACAAGGCAAAATCACATTCAGGGTATTTTGAACAGCCATAGAAAATTTTGCCGCGCTTGGATTTTTTTTCTGTAATTTTTCCGTCACAGCCCGGCCGGGGGCAGTCAACACCGATATCACCGCCGCTGCCGTCACTGTTCACAGATTCGGTGTGTTTGCATTCAGGATAGCCTGAGCAGGCGATAAACCGGCCGAACCGGCCTTCTTTGTATACCATGGGTTTGCCGCATTTCGGGCAGTCTTTGACCTTTTCATTGCTCTGGCTGGTATCTGAAATTTCAATCCGGCCTTTTTCATCCCGTGAATAATTGCTTGAAAACGTGCATTCCGGATAACCTGAACAGGCTATGAAATGACCGTTTCTCCCTATTTTCAGGCTCAGAGGTTTACCGCATTCAGGGCACTTGATATCGGTGGGAATGCCCACGCCTTTCATGTTGAGCATATTTTCGTCTGCTTTATCCAGGTCTTTTTTAAACGAGGAATAAAAACGGGTCAGAATTTCGATTTCTTTTTGTGTGCCGTTCTCGATGTTGTCAAGACTGGTTTCAAGTTCAGCGGTAAAAGATACATCGAGAATATCGGGAAAAGAGGACACCAGAAGATCATTTACAATGAATCCAAGTTCACTGGGTGCAAAAAACCGGTTGACCAGTTCCACATAGCCTTTATCCT
This sequence comes from uncultured Desulfobacterales bacterium, assembly GCA_964397015.1. Lineage (GTDB taxonomy): Bacteria > Desulfobacterota > Desulfobacteria > Desulfobacterales > Desulfobacteraceae > MADRE2. The sequence continues at coordinate 46,164 of CAYNHL010000007.1, forward strand.
TGATGGTGGAGATAATTGAGGCGTAGGTGCTGGGCCGCCCGATGCCGTTGGTTTCAAGAGCCTTGACCAGGGATGCTTCCGAATACCGGGGCGGTGGTTTGGTAAAATGCTGTTTGGGAAGAACACTTTCTTTTTTCAGTACCATGCCCTGTTCCATCGGGGGCAGGATCTGCTTGGTATCTTCAGTTTTTTTGTCGTCAAAGGCATAGAGGGTCAAAAAGCCGGGAAACTTTATTGTCGAGCCTCCCACGGAAAAAAGATAGGGTTCGCCGGCCTTAATCAGTATGGTTTTCTGGTCGATCAGGGCCTGCGCCATCTGGGAAGCGACAAAGCGTTTCCAGATCAAATCGTAAAGCTTGAACTGGTCCTTGTTCAAAAAGGATTTGATCCGGTCCGGTGTGTTCATTATCGATGTCGGGCGGATTGCTTCATGCGCGTCCTGTGCCTTGTTCCTGTTTTTGAAATAACGCGGTTTGGGCAGGGCGTACTCTTTGCCTATGTGTTCCTGGATATATTGCTGTGCCTCACTGGCCGCGTCCGGGGAAATCCGGGTTGAATCGGTACGCATATAGGTGATAAGGCCTTCAGGACCTCCGGAGCCGATTTCGATACCTTCATACAGCTGCTGGGCAACTGCCATGGTTTTTTTGGCTGTAAAGCGCAGGCGGTTTATGGCATCCTGCTGAAGTTTGCTTGTGATGAAGGGCGGCAGGGGATTGCGCTTGATGGTCCGGTTTTTGATGCTGTCAACAATGAAGTCCGCAGCATTCAGTTCACTGGTGATCCTGGAGGCCTGCGTCTCGTTGGTGATTTTGGCCTTTTTATTGTTTATCCGGGTCAGCTCCGCCGTAAATTCCGGGGGATCCTGTGCGCCGAGTACGGCTGAAATCGTCCAGAACTCTTCCGGGACAAACTGCCTTATTTCCCGTTCACGGTCACATATCATCTTGACGGCCACGGACTGGACCCGGCCGGCACTCAATCCCCTCTGCACCTTCTGCCAGAGCAGAGGGGAAATCTGGTAACCCACCAGCCGGTCGAGCTTGCGCCTTGTCTGCTGGGCTTCGTATTTGTTTTTGTCGGGTTCTGTCGGGTGCTCCAGCGCTTCAAAAATACCCTTTTTGGTCAATTCGTGGATCAGTATGCGGTGAAACTTGCGGTTCCCTGATTTCAGTATATCCATGACATGGAAGGCTATAGCCTCCCCCTCGCGGTCAGGGTCGGGTGCCAGGTATATATCGTTGGCACCTTTGGCCGCTTTTTTCAGGGTCTGGATTATCTTGGACTTGTCCTTGATGTTGGTGTACTGGGCCTGGAAGTCATTGTCAACGTCAATGCCGAGTTTTGATACAGGCAGGTCCCTTATATGGCCTGCCGTGGCGGCCACGCGGTAAGATTTACCAACATATTTGCTCAATGTCTTTATTTTGGTGGGGGACTCGACAATGATCAGGGGTTTAGTCAATTTTTTCCTCCGAAATAGTAAAATAATTGCCCTGGGACCTTTCAATTGTCCCGTTGAGCTCAAGTTCGAGCAGTGCTGTGTTCACGCTGCCGGTATCCAGGCGGCTCCTCGCTATAATGGTGTCTATGTGAACCGGATAAGGACCAAGTACTGCTAAAATGGTCTTTTCAGCCGGGTTTTTGACAGTTGCATGTGGCCTGGCGGATGATTGTTCCCGGTTTTCGTTGGGAGGTGCAGGATGAACCAGGTGGCCCAGTTCATCGATAATGTCCATTTCATTTTCAACAAGGATGGCTCCCTGTTTCAACATCCAGTGTGTACCGGCACTGTTGCCCGACCTGATACTGCCCGGAACCGCAAATACCTCCCTTCCGAACTCGCCTGCCAGCCTGGCGGTTATGAGTGATCCGCTTTTCCTGGCAGCCTCGACCACCAGGATCCCGACAGACATTCCGGCTATGATCCGGTTCCTGACTGGAAAATAGATGGGCTGGGGCCAGCTGTTGATCTCGAATTCCGAGATTACGGCACCGCTTTCGATGATGCGGGTGCAAAGCTGGCGGTTTTCAGGAGGATACACCTGGTTCAGCCCGGAACCCAGCACGGCAATGGTCCGTCCGTCAACATCCAGCGCTCCCTGGTGGGCCGCTGCATCGATTCCCCTGGCCAGGCCTGAAACAATGGTGAACCCTCTTTCGGCCAGGACTGCCGACAGTTTTCTGGCTGAACTCAGGCCGTAGGTGGTGGCCTTTCTTGAGCCGACAATGGCCAGGCAGGGTGATTGCGGGCTCAGGGTGCCCCTGAAGGTCAATACCGGAGGCGGGTCGGGTATTTTGCCAAGCAGTTCAGGGTAGTCTGGATCATTGAACGTCACAATCCGGGCCCGGGCCCTGAACAGACGGGCCAGTTCCTTTCTGGCCTGCTCTTCGAACTTATGGCGCTGCTGGATACCGGCAATGATTTTTGTACCGATACCTTCCACACTTCTCAACTCTAAAGGAGTGGCGTTCAATACTGCTTCCGGTGTCGAGAAACGGTCTATCAGACGCTTGAAGACCATGCCGCCAACTGCCGGGACTCCCCTGAGAGTGAACCAGGGGAGGTATTTATCGATAAACGCGTCCATTGTTACATCAAAATGCGTCAAACGTGGCAAGCTTTTCCTGGGCTTTTTCTGCCGCATCTGAAAATGGATACCTGGTGATTACCTGTTTTAAAAAATGACGGGCCCGGTTCGGGTCGTCCAGGGACAAATAGGAATACCCGGCTTTTAAAAGTGCATCAGGCACCTTCATTCCCTTGGGATACCGTTTTACAAGTTCCTTGAAGGTATCGGCAGCCTTGTTGAAACTGCCTGCGGCATAGTGACATTCACCTTCCCAGTACATTGCGTTGTCAGCAAGGTCATGATCTGGATACCGGCTTAAAAAAGTGTTGAACGCAAAAAGCGCACCTGTAAAATTATTTTCCAGCAGCAGGTTCCTGCCCCGCTGGTACAGTGCCTCGGGCTGGTCCGGCAGCGGTGAAGGATCAAGGGTATCGGTCATGGATGCCAAAGGGGTCTGTTCTTGAGTCTTTGGCCTCTTATCCTCGAGCCGGCTGATTTTTTCTGTAAGGGCCTGTATCTGCTCCTCTGCCTGTGTCACCTGCCGGATCAACCTGTCCTGCCTGTTTTCAAGCCGGTGTACAGTCACGGCAAGCTCTTCCGACACTGGTTGCCTGGTTTCTGCTTCCCGTGCCGCGCCGTCATTTCTCACGGCGGCACAGGAGGAGAGCACTAAAAACAGGCAGGCGATTAAAAGACTCAATCCTGTTATGGTACGGCAGCTATTCATCCTTTTACCTTTCAGGGACGGCCAGTACGGTCGGAGAGGCCACGAAAATCGAGGAATAGGTCCCGATAACGACCCCGACAATCATTGCAAAGGCAAAATTGTGAATGATTTCACCACCCAGGAAGAAAAGGCAGAGCAGTACGACCAGAGTGGTGGATGATGTCAGTATGGTGCGGCTCAGGGTCTCGTTGATGCTCCTGTTGAAAATGACAGGATGATCCTGGCGGGCCGCTCCCTTGACATTGTCACGGATCCGGTCGAAAACAATGATAGTGTCATTGAGTGAATACCCGATAATGGTCAGCAGCGCGGCAATGATCGGCAATGAGAAATCCAGGTTGAGCAGGGCAAAGATGCCCACGGTGATCGTCACGTCATGGATCAGGGCTACGATAGCTCCAAGGGCATATTTCAGGCCAAGATACCAGAACAGAACCAGGGAGATGATCAGGGCGCCGGCAATCAAAAAAGGCATGGAGACATTCAGAAGCGACAAAAAGTAGACTGCCGCCATCAATGATCCCGCGGTTATACCCGACAGTATCAGCTTGTCTTCGAACCGTGCCGAGATGTAAATGGTAATGAAAAGGAGCGAATAGAAGATGGCCAGCAAAGCTTTTTTCCTAAGATCTTCGCCGACCTGGGGCCCGACCATTTCAACCCGCCTGATAACCGGTGATATGCCGGCGGACTCTTCGAGCGCCCTGGTTATGGATTGTTCTATTCCTTCCTCTGTCAATTCAAGGGTATTGGACCGGATTAAAAATTCATGGTCCTGTTCCTTGCCAAAATTTTGAACAGATGAAGTGTCCATGTCTATGGCGGCAAGCCCCTCACGGACCTTGGCGATTGGAACCTCGGATTCAAACTGGATCTGGATTATTGTTCCTCCGGCAAAGTCAATGCCGAAATTCGGTCCCCTGTGGATGATCAGCGACCCGATGCTGACCAGTATCAGCACCAGGGAAAAAATGAATCCAAGTTTTCGTTTCCCGATAAAGTCAATATTAACATCAGGTTTTATCAGTTGCATTTTATAGTATTTCCTTTATATGCGAATGGAAGCGCCTGTTTTGCGTAGCAACACGTCAAACAATGCCTTTGAAAGAATAAGGGCCGTAAAAAGACTGGCAATGATACCCAGGGTCAGGGTCACGGCAAATCCCTTTATGGGACCGGTACCGAACTGGAACAACACAACGGCCACTATCAGGGTGGTGATGTTGGCATCCAGGATGGTCAGGGTCGCTTTTTTGAATCCCGCGTTGACTGCTGCAAAGGCTGTTTTTCCCATGTTCAGTTCTTCCCTGATCCGTTCAAAGATGATGACGTTGGCATCTACTGCCATGCCGATTGTCAGGATGATGCCGGCAATGCCGGGCAGGGTCAGTGTGGCCTGGAAGGCGGCAAGCGCCCCTCCTACCAGGATTATATTGGCGATCAGGGCTATGTTGGCAATGAGACCCGCTGTCTGGTAATACACCAGCATGAAGAGGATCACCAGTGCGCCCCCGGCCAGCATGGAAGCAATGCCCATCCTGACTGAATCTGCACCCAGTGTAGGACCGACCGTTCTTTCCTCCAGGTATTCAACATCGGCCGGCAGGGATCCTGCCCGCAGTGCGATGGCCAGGTCCTTGGCCTCCTCGATGGTGAACTGGCCTGTAATTCTTGCCTTGCCTCCCGCGATCCGGGTCTGGATGACCGGGGCGGAGTATACCTTGTTGTCAAGGACGATGGCCAGGCGTTTGTTGATATTTTCAGCCGTGATGCGTTCAAATATCCTGGCACCTTTGTGATTGAATTCAATGCCAACTTCAGGCATGTTGAACTGGTCGAATTCGACCCGGGCGTTTGTCAGCATGCTGCCATCCACCAAGACCTGCTTTTGAACCAGGAAAGGTATTTTGGTTTCCTGACCGGTGCGAGGATCTTCTTTGTGCTGGTACAAAAGGACATCTCCGACAGGAACAGGCTTGGATCCCTGCATTGCGGCATTGGGGTCTGCATCGTCATCCACGAGCTGGAATGTCAGCTTGGCGGTTCGCCCGATCAGGTTTTTGGCCCGGTGGGTATCGGTAATACCGGGCAGCTGGATCAGTATCCTGTCATCCCCCTGGATCCGTATATCGGGTTCACTGACACCGAACTCGTCTATACGGTTCCGGATGGTTTCAAGGACCTGTCGAGTAGCCATCTGCTGGATATTTTCCAGTTCGCTGTCCGGCAGCTTGAGCTGGATGTTTTTCTCTGTGTCCGCCTGGTCCAGGGTTTTGATTTCCAGCCCCTGGAACTGCCTGGTGACAATGGCATCAAATCCTTTGATATTGTCTTCACCCGACAGGCTTACTTTTATGGCATTGTCACGCGTCCTCTCGATACCGGTGTATTTCAGGGACTCCTCGCGCATCTGTTTTTTCAGTTCATGGATCAGGCGGTCGACTTCGGCTTCCACCGCCTGCATGGTCTGCACTTCAAGAACCAGGTGCATGCCGCCCTGAAGATCGAGCCCCATGTTTATTTTTTTGTGGGGCCAGGTGTCTGCAAAAAATGTCGGAACAAGGTAAACTATGGCAGCAATTATAATGATCAGGATGCTGACCCACTTAAATGTAATTGGTTTCAATCTGTCTTACTCCCTGTCGGCAATTATTTCTTTTTTTTATCTTGGTTATCCGAAACTGTATCGGTTGAAATTAAAGCAGCCACGTTGCCTCTTGACACTTTAATCTTTACGCTTTCAGCCACCTCCAGTGTAATGCTGTGTTCATCGATGGATGTGATGGTGCCATGGATGCCGCCTGAGGTGATTACACGGTTTCCTTTTTTCAGGTTGCCTATCATGTCACGGTGTTCCTTGGCTTTTTTCTGCTGTGGGCGGATAAGCAGAAAATAAAAAATGGCAAACAAGATGATAATCGGCAGGAACTGGGCGAAACCGCCCGCTTCCGCGCCGGACTGTCCCATTGCATATGCTGTACTGATCAAAACGTTTCCTCCTTGAGATTCGGTTAAAAACTGTATTTAAGATTCATTTGCCGGAATCCAGATTGTTTTCCCGTCAAACTGAATTCGATTTACATTCTTGTAATTAATCTCTTCAAGCAGTGAAAAGACTTCTTCCATGTTGTATACCACAATTTTGCTCAGTGGCTGGATCAGATCGATATTGGTCTGTATCTCTTTGTCAATGAGGTTGTAGATAATAACCATGGTTTCGGAAAATTTCAATATTTTTCCGATACCGGTACTGCTGCCGTCTTCTCTGGGTTCATCCGCACTCGGGTCCAGGCGGATGTCTTTGGACTGGTAATATTCTTTCAATATATTAAAATGTATGTTCCATATATTGTCCCCGGGTTGAACCACGTAAATACCGTATTCTTTGAGTTTCTCAGGCTGAATCTGTCCCGAGTCACCGATCTGCTCTTCAAATACCCGGCCTTTGTCAATGAAGGCCTTTTCGAGAATATCACGCATTGCCACGCGGTGCTCGCCGATCTTGATGGTTTCATCGGACCGGACAATCATGTCCAGGCTTTTGTCGAGCCCCAGTGCTTTTTTCCTCTCCTCCATCAACTGCCTGAGCGGCTTGCCTTTGTCATCCACATCCTTGAAATCCATAACCGGCGGCGGGACATCTTCTATTGTCCGCTGGACCACTATGTCCTGTTCCTCTGTATCATGGACAACGGTTTCACCGGCAGGAGCGGCAGGTGCCGAAGTTGCCGGGGGTTGTGTCGTCTGTTCGCCGGAAGAGCGCATCATAAGGACAAGGGCGATGATACAGATAACGATCACGGCCAGAACTGTCAACAGTATTCTCTGGGTTCGATTGTTTTGCATATGTATCACTTATCCTGTTTTTGCAACTCGAAATTGTTTCAGATACACAAAAGTATCATCTATGTCAAGACACCCTGTCTGCATTCTAAGGGGAGGTCATGATAAATTTGACATCCCCGCTGATCATGTCAGGCTCGTCTTTTAAGGTTACGGTCACGTTTCTTTTCGATTCTATATCCAGTATTTCTTCTTTTTTTCTGTTCAGCAGGAAGTGGGCGACGTTCTTGGGTAACAGGGCTGTCACTTCCTTGATTTCGGGTTTGAGCGTTTTCAATGTCAGTTGCCGGAGGACTGCCAGGCCCTGGGTTTCCACCGACGGTATCTGTCCCCTGCCGCGGCAGTGGGGGCACAGCTCAAAACTGCCGTAGGTTATGGAATGGCGTATCCGCTGGCGGGACATTTCAAGCAGGCCGAACTTGGTGATACCGCCGACATTGGTTTTGGCTTTGTCTATTTTCAAATGTTTTTTAAGGGACTTGGTGATTTCGGATTTATGCTTTTTTTCCCTCATGTCAATGTAATCAACAACGATCAGCCCCCCTAAGTCCCTGAGTCTCAATTGCCTGGCGATCTCTTCACCGGCTTCCATGTTGGTGTGGAACGCGGTCTCTTCGATATTCTTCTTTTTTGTGGATTTGCCGGAATTGACATCGATGGAAACAAGGGCTTCCGTCTGCTCGATGACCAGGAATCCCCCGGATTTCAGGGGTACGGATTTCTTGTAGATGGAGGCGATCTGTTCTTCGAGCTGATATTTGGTGAAAATCGGTTTTTCTCCGGTGTACTGCTTGACAATTTTTTTCTGTTTCGGGGCAATGATATGAATGAAGTCCCGGACTTCCTTTACAACATCAGGGTGGTCAATCAGGATTTCGGTGACATCGTTGGTGAAATAATCTCTCAATGAGCGTACCGCAAGTGTCTGTTCCTTGTACAGAAGGGAGGGCGCCTTTGATTTGATGCCCATGGTGTTGATATTGTCCCAGACCCGCATCAGGTAGCGCAGGTCGTTTCTCAGCATGGTCTTGGTGGCCCCGCGTCCTGCAGTGCGGACGATCATGCCGAATCCTTCAGGAATATCCAGGCTTTTGACAATGGAAACAAGGCGTTTTCGTTCGTCCTCGTCCTCGATTTTCCGGGATACTCCCCTTGTGGTGTTTCCGGGCATCAGTACCGCCAGCCTGCCGGGAAGTGAGATAAAGGTGGTGAGCATGGCACCTTTCTGCCCGATGGGATCTTTAGTGACCTGGACAATGAGTTCCTGCCCTTTTTTGATCAGGTTTGTCAGTTTCTGGTGAGCCTTGGAGTCTACGTCATGGAAATAGTCGCTGTGAATCTCGGACTGCTGCAGAAATCCGTTCTTATGGCCCCCATAGTCCACAAAAACCGCCTGAAGGCTTGGTTCGACACGTGTGACCGTGGCTTTATAGATGTTTCCCTGGGCTGCCTGCCTGGATGCGGTTTCAATGTGGAATTCTTCGAGTTTGTTGTCCTTGATGGTCGCAATCCGGTTTTCATCAGCATCCTGTGCATTAATTAGAATTTTTGTGGTCATGAATTCCTTCGTTCCTTTTTATTAAGATGCGTTTGTTTTAACACAAAAAGTATGTAAAAATAACTAATAAATCAAATGGCATAAGTCAAATGGTTTATTCAGTCTTTTTCTTTAGAATATCATAATAGGTTAAAATCCGCTGGACATATGTTACAGGCTCCCATCCCCTTGCATATCCATGCCGGGTTTTTTTGTAGTATTCGGCTCGGCCGAGCAGCGGCAGGGTCTGTTTCATGGATTGCCATTTTTCAGGATCGAGCCCTTTGTCAGACGCGATTTTCATCGCATCCTTCACATGGCCGTATCCGATATTGTAGCTGGCCAGTGCAAACAGAAGCCTCTGGTACGGATCGGATATGGTGTCAAAGTTCTCGTGCATCTTGTTCAGGTATTTGATCCCGGCCCTGATGCTCTGTTCCGGCACAAGGCGGTTGTCTATTCCCATTTCCTCAGCTGTACGCCGGGTCACCTGCATCAGCCCGCGGACATTGGTCATGCTGATGGCGGAAGGGTTGAAATGGGATTCCTGGTACACGACTGCCGCTACCAGGCGCCAGTCAAAGCCGTATTTCCGTGATTCTTTGACAATGAGATCCCTGTACCGTGGCAGCCGGGTCTGGATCCGTTCATGGAATTTTTTCAGTTCAAAATAGTCAAAATCCTCGATATTGCCGTAATACTTGTCATGTATCAGCTGAATGACACCGCTTTCCATACCCCAGAGCAAAAAGCCGTTGATTTCTTTCATGAGATTTACCTGGTCGATATTCGTGGCCCATGCCATAAATTCCTTTTCCTGCAAAGAGATGCCGATACGTATATCCGGGTAGTACCTTTTGTTCTGGGTGGCTATATGATCGTTGGCAATGGTGTACCGGATCTGGCGTTCGGCTACCATCCGGATCAGGTCTTCAGTGGAGACATTGTCATGCAGTATGTAATTTACTCCGATCCCGCTTTCTTTCAGCTTTTTCAGCCGGAAATGATGGGATGTGCCCCTTCGGACATGGATTGTCTTTCCTGCCAGGTCTTCCAGGGTTCTGGCACTGAATACCAGGCGGTGGTGAATCAGTTTCTGCTGGATGTTCATGTAGGGAATGGAGAATGCCACCTTGTCGAGCCGCTCCCTGGTTATGGTCAGGCCTGCTGCTATAAAATCACCCCGGCCGCTTTTCAGGAACGGAATCATGTTGTTCCACCCCGGGGTTATCACTTCAAGTTCCACATCGAGGTATCCGGCAAATTCCTTTGCCAGATCGTATTCAAATCCGTTCGGATGTCCCTTGTAGAAATCATAGGTGCTCGGATCGTGGATTGTGATCAATCTCAGTTTTTTTTCGGAAAGGATCTGCAAAAAACCCTTTGGGCGGTCTCCGGTTTTATGGTTGTGGATCAGTATGGCGCCACAGACCAGAACAAAGCAGGTCAGCAGCAGTCCTGCAAGAATTCCATACTTTGCCCCAAAGAGTTTTATGGGTTCTGATCCCTTGATAATCCCTCCCTTACCTCAACTGCATCAACCCTGCGGTATAGTGATGGCAGGCGCTTGCCCCTGTATCCCCTGAGGCTGACATAGTCTTTCTGGTTGCCGGGTCCGAGTTTGAGCGCATGTTTTCCTGCAACAATGGTTATTGTTGAATCGGGCGGCACTACGCGGACAAATTTGAGCCGTTCCGGGTCTTCGTCCCTGTTTTTTCCCCGTGGAAAGGTGATGATTTTGTTGCCCTGGCCTTTCTGCAGCCTCGGCATCTGGCTGAGCGGAAACATAAGCAGCCGCCCCTTGCTTGTAACGGCGCAGACCATGTCATCTTCGAGGGTGATTATGGGGGATGGCGGCATCAGGCCCGCCCCTTTTTTAAGCGTGATGACGCCTTTCCCGTTCCTGTTCCGGGTAAGAAAATCGGCGAACCGGACAATGAAACCGTATCCGTTGTCAGATGACATTAAAAACAGGTCTGTTTCTTCAGCCGACAGCATGTACAGGATACGGGTTCCGGGCGTCATCGCCAGCCGCCCGGTCAGGGGTTCTCCCATTCCCCGGGCAGAAGGGAATGTATGGGCGTGCTGCATGAAGCTTTTGCCGGTGTTGTCCAGGAATATCACTGCGGAATCACTCCTGGTACGGACATGGGACAACAGGTCGTCCCCGGCCTTGAATTTGAGTTGTCCCGGGTCGATATCATGCCCCTTGGCCGAGCGTATCCACCCGTTACGGGACAGGATTACGGTCACCGGCTCGATGTCGATCACGTCGGTTTCCTGGAAGGCCTCGGCTTCCTTGCGCTCCTTGATGGGCGAGCGTCTTTTGTCGCCAAAAAGCTTTGCATCCGCCTGGATTTCCTTTTTGATATACTGGTTCAGGGACTTGTCCGAGCTTAAGATCTCTTCAAGGGTTTTTTTCTCAGATGTCAATTCCTTTATTTCGTTTTTGATTTTGTGTTCTTCGAGCTTTGCCAGCTGCCTGAGCCTGATGTCAAGAATGGCTGATGCCTGTTCGCTGCTGAGTTTGAAGGTTTCCATGAGGCGGGTGGCGGGATGGTCGCTGTTCCTGATAATGGCTATGACATCATCGAGGTTCATGTAGGCCGTCATGAGCCCGTCAAGTATGTGGAGCCTCTGAATGATGCGGGACAGCCTGAAAGACAGTTTCTTTTTTACTATCCCGGTCCTGAATTCAAGCCATTCGCGCAGGAAAGTTTCAAGGTTTTTAACTTCAGGACGCCCGTTGAGGCCGATCATGTTCATATTGACTGAATAGGATTTTTCGAGATCTGTCGTGACAAACAGGTGATCGATCAGAGCGGTTTTGTCAACCCGGCTGGAGCGGGGAATGATGACCAGCCTGGTGGGTTCTTCGTGATCCGATTCATCACGGATATCCAGGACCATGGGAAGCTTTTTTGCAGTGATCTGAGCCGCGATCTGCTCGTAAATTTTTTCGCATGAGGTATGGAACGGCAGGGCGGTGATGATGATGTCCCCGTCTTCTATGTGGTACCTGGCCCGTGCTTTTATCCTGCCGTTTCCGGTACGGTACATTTCCTTTATATCTTCTGAAGGTGTTATGATTTCAGCTTCAGTGGGGAAATCCGGCCCCTTTATGCATTTGCCGATGTCTTCGATGCCGGCCCCGGGATTGTCCAGAATAAGGCACAGCGCTTTTGCCACTTCCCTTAAATTGTGGGGTAAAATTGTAGTTGCCATACCCACTGCAATACCTGTCGTACCGTTCAGCAGCAGGTTGGGAAGCCTGGCAGGAAGGATTTCCGGCTCTTCGAGCGTACCGTCGAAATTGGGTATCCATGACACAGTTCCCTGAGTAAGCTCTGTCAAAAAGATATCGGCGTACCTGGCCAGGCGGGATTCTGTATAACGCATGGCGGCAAAGGATTTTGGATCGTTGGGATCGCCCCAGTTGCCCTGGCCGTCTATAAGGGGGTAACGTTGAGAAAAAGGCTGCGCCAGCAGTACCATGGCTTCGTAACAGGCCGAGTCCCCGTGGGGGTGGAACTTGCCCAGCACATCCCCGACGGTCCGGGCCGATTTTTTGAACTTGGCCGTTGAGCTCAGACCGAGCTGGCTCATGGAATACAGGATCCGTCGCTGTACCGGCTTGAGTCCATCCCCGATATGGGGAAGGGCCCTGTCCAGGATAACGTACATGGCATAGTTCAGGTAGGCTTTTTGTGTAAAATCATTCAGCGCTATTTTTTCAAATGCTT
>CAYNHL010000008.1:0-56803 GCA_964397015.1 uncultured Desulfobacterales bacterium
AGATGGTGGTGATAAACGAGGAGATCACCCCGGCACCCACTTCCTTAACGCCGTCCACTGCCGCGGCCAGGGGCGCTTTTCCTCTCTGGCGATGGCTCATGATGTTTTCGGCCAGCACAATGGCATCATCCATGAGAAGACCGATGGCCATGAGCATGGCTACCATGGTGAACATGTTGATGCTCAGTCCCAGGTGGGGAACCAGGATAAACGCCCCCAGAAAGGAAACAGGCAGGCCCATCACCACCCAGAAGGAGATCCTGATATTGAAAAAAAGCCACATGGTGGCAAACACCAGTATAATTCCCTGGATACCGTTTTTCACCAGCATGTTCAAACGGTCTGTGAGAATGTTTGTCTGGTCCTGGGTGATGGTAAAGGTTGTCTGGGGGTGACGGGAGCGTTCTATAGCAATAAAGGCTTTGACTTTTCCGGCAACCTGGATGGCATCTTTAGTTTTGGATTTTTCTATGGACAAAAGGGCCTGGTGCCGGCCTTTCATCATGATTTTCTCTTCCGGTGCCTCGAAAAGGTCTGTTACGGTGGCGATATCTTTGAGACGGATTTCACTGCCCTCATGTGTGGCCAGGATTACCAGGTTTTCAAGGGATTCCACCGTTCGGCGCTGGTCCACAAGTCTCAGAAGGATATCTTTTTCCCTGGTTTCCAGAATTCCAAGGGGGGTATCCTTGCTTTTTGACGTAATAAGTTCCGCCACCCGGGCGGCTGTCAGGCCTGTTCTCCGCATGCCGGAATCAGACAAAGATACCCTCAGCTGGTGATCGGAAAACCCCTGGATGTTTACCAGGGACACGCCGGTTTCCTGGAGCCGGTCTTTGATATCCTCGCAATAGGCCTTTAGATCCGCCAGGTCCATTGGTCCGGACACCAGTATGGACAAAACAGGGTCGGTTCTGCCCAGCTCTTTTATGACCGGCTGTTTTGCTTCTTTTGGAAAATCATCGATGGCGTTCACCTGGGTTTCAATATCCCTGATGAATGTCTGTATTTCTCCATCTGCAGCCATTTCAACCACGATGGCTGCCATACTTTCTCTTGCATCGGCCCGGACTTCTTTGACAAAATTGATCCCGTCAATGGCATTTTCCAGTCTCAGGCAGATCGCCTCTTCGATCTCCCGGGCAGTGGCTCCGGGATATTTGACGTTGATTTCCACTTCAGTGGGAGCAAAATCTGGCTGGGTTTCTTTGAGGATACGGGGCAGGCTCAAGGCCCCGGCAATGAGAAATGCCAGCATCAGGAGGTTGGCGCCGGTAGGATGGTTGGCGAAAAAGCGTATCATTGCGTGGTTCTTCCTGTCCGGGCAAGGTCCAGGATATGTTTTGAAAGTGCATCATCCATGACAGGATGCACTTTCATTCCGATAATGGCAAACAAAGGATCCGATACCACCACAATCTCTTTGCCGGACAGGCCGGAAGATACAGCCACAAATCCGGACTGGACAAAATCAACGGTCACTGATTTTTTCTCCAGTCGTTCATCCGGTCCTACCAGGTATACGAAGCCGTCGTGGACCGCGGTCCTTGGCAGCACTACCTGTCCGGGGCGTGGCGGAGCAGCCAGCTCCACGTGGCAGAACATGCCCGGCATCAGTGGCGGTCGTTTGCCGGGGACAGCTGTTTCGTAGGGGTTGTCAACAACAGCCATTACCTGAAGTTGTCTTGTCCCTGAGTCAACCGACTCGAGAAGCCTTTGGATGCCTGCCTCCCATTGTACGGACCAGTCATTGTTCTGAAGGGTGACAACAGCCGTTATGTCTGCAAACAAATTTTTGAAGATATCTGTTTCCATGCCCGGGTGCAGCAGGCCCCTGGTGTTGTCTTCGAGCAGGTTGCGCAGCACTTCCATACTGAACCGTGCATTGATCTCGGTGGCATCGGTGCCGTGGGCCTTGAAAAGCGGTTGTCCCGCACCCACAAACTGACCTGGTTCGATGTCGACATCAGCCAGCCGGCAGTCAAACGGGGCATGGATCTGTGTTTTGTCCAGGTCTATGTGTGCCTGTTTAAGGCCGGCCCGCTGCAGGTCGAGAGAAGCGTTCAGGGCCCGGCGCCGGACCGGTATAAGGGACAGGGTGTTTTTAAGCTGCTGGAATGATTGTTTTTGAGTCAGGAAGTTTTTTTCTTCCCGGTCCACTTCATCCTGGGATACAGCATTTCGTGCCACGATCTGTTGTTTTCGTTCGAGCATTTTCTGTGACAAGTCCAGGGACCGCTGTTCAATGGCAGCAATCTGACGGGTGTTTTCTTCTTCCTGGTCCAGTTCCGCGATTTTTGCCCGGGTTTCTGCAATACCGGCCTCCAGGCGGGTGACAGCCAGCTGGTATTCCGTGTGGTCAATGCGGACCAGGAGGGCATCTTTTTTTATCATTTGCCCGGGCTCGAGGCGCGGATGAACGGAAATCACCCGGCCTTTCACCTGTGAAACCGCCTCCCATATCCTTGCAGGCTCCGCAATGCCGTAACCTTGTGCCCTGGGAACAAGGTCGACAACCGGTGCCTCGATCACCCTCAGGGTCTGGATCTGTTCTGTCGTCTGTTTTTCCACGGGCCCCGGCTTGTGGGTTACGAGATACACGGTCAACGCAACGGCTGCAGCCAGTGGTATCAGGATCAGTATAACCTTGCCCGCTTTGAAAAATATCTGTTTCATGGAGTTCCTTATTTGGAAGATTCAATCGGACTTTTCACATGATATTGGTGTGCAGGGGGATTGTCAACCTGGAGTACCGGATCTTTTATTGGAATAGTAGTACCATTTAAATGAATCTTAATGCTGTAAAAACGTTGGAAATTTAAGGAAAAGGAATAGTATACGCTCTTTATTTATTATAACTATTTCATATTATATAATATTTTATTGATAAATAAAATATTATAAAAAATTAATTGACAAAATATAAACAGTCGGATATGACCAATTTAAATGGTACGATCATTTAACCTGAAAATGGCGAGCTTATGAGAAGCAGCAGCATATTCAAACCGGTAAAAGGAAACAATCTCAGTGAGAAGGTGGCAGACCAGATCGAGGTTGCGATTTTAAGCGGAAAGATCCTGCCTGGTAACCGGCTGGCAAGTGAAAGGGACCTTCAGGGCCAGTTTGAAGTGGGCCGGGGGGCCATCCGGGAGGCGCTGCAGACATTGAAGCAAAAAGGCATTATCGAAATAAGAAAAGGTGTCAAGGGCGGGGCTTATGTCAAGAAAATCGAAATCGGCTCTGCCAGTGAATCCCTGTCGCTTCTGCTGCACCAGAACAAGGTGCCTGTCGAGCAGCTGGTGGAGTTCCGGGATGCCGTTGACCAGACAGAAGTCATCCTGGCTTCTATCCGTGGCAGCAAAGAAGAAAAAGAACACCTGGTCGAACTGGCCGACCGTCTCTCAAAGTTGAGTTTCTTGCCTGGCGGGGCGGATGTCGAGGGAATCAAGGCCGTTGACCGCGAGATGAACCTGCTTTTGGCTAAAATGACCAAGAATTCCGTGTTTGAATGGATAAAAAAAACCATCCAGTTGAGCATAGGATCGTATGATTCACTTTTGTACGAAAATCCGAAATACCGCGACAAGACAATCAGTAACTGGATCAATACAGCAAAGGAGATTGCAGCGGGTGAGCCCTTGAAAGCGCTTTCAATGTGCTCCTATCATTATGTGCTCCTCCAGAGCTGCTTGAAGGAAAAGCATCAAAACGATGCTGCATCCGGTGAAACCCGGGAGACAAAAGATGCTTAAGCTGTCAAACGTGACAAAGCGGTTTGGCGCGCTGGTCGCTGTCAACGACCTGAGTTTCGAAGTGGAGCAGGGCCAGATTTTCGGAATCGCTGGCCCGAACGGTGCGGGCAAGTCAACCGTTTATAATCTTATCACCGGATTTTACGATTTTGAAGGGTCCATAATGTTCCGGGGAAAAGAGATTTCAGGCTTAAAACCCCACCAGATCGCACGGCTGGGCATATCTCGTACATTTCAGATTCCGCAGACATTTCCCAGCCTGACAGTGGAGCAGAGCCTCGAGGTCGGCAACCGGTTCGGCAACCGTGCCAGGCACGATATCTCACGGATTGAAAAGATCATTGATTTTGTAGAGCTCAAAGAAGAACGCGGGGAAATGACCGGCACGCTGAACCTGCTGGGCAAGAAAAAGCTGATGATAGGCGCGGCCCTGGCAACCGATCCTGAAATACTTATGCTGGACGAACCCATGGCAGGATCAAACGCCCACGAAATCAAGGCGCTGATGGAAATGATAAAACAGATCAACCGGGAGTTGGGGATCACCATCATCATTATAGAGCATTTCATGAAAGTTCTCACTGAACTGACCGAAAAACTTTTGATCATCGAAACAGGCAGTGAAATCTGCTGCGGTGACCCGGTTCAAGTCACCAGCGACCCCAGGGTGATCGAGTGCTATCTGGGAGGCGACAATGATTGAGGTTTCCAGATTGAACGCTTTTTACGGCCAGTTTCATGTTTTAAAGGATGTCAGCGTTACGGTAGAGGAAAAAGGGGTGGTGGTTGTGCTTGGGCCCAACGGGCACGGAAAGAGCACCCTGCTCAAATCCATCTGTGGTCTTGCGGAAAAAACCAGGGGCGAAATTACACTGAACGGAACATCCATTATCAACATGCCGTCTGAAAAAATCGTCGATTCCGGCGTTACCTACATTGCCGAAACCAGGGAGCTTTTTCCGAACATGACGGTACTGGAGAACCTGAAGCTCGGTGCATACTGCAAGCGTGCCAGGTCCTTTATGGGACAGAATCTTGAAAAAGTGTTCGATCTGTTTCCACGCCTTGCCGACAGAAAAGGCCAGATGGCTTCCACCATGAGCGGAGGTGAGGCCAAGATGCTGGCCATTGCAAGGGGATTGATGTCCAACGCAAGTTTTCTGGCCATTGACGAACCCTCTCTGGGGCTGCAGCCTAACTTGAGGACAGAGGTGTTCAACACCATCAGGAAAATAAACCAAAACGGGATCACCATCCTGCTCGTGGAACAGAACATTCCGCAGATCGCACAGCTGGCCACCAAAATTTACGTGCTCGAGGAAGGGCAGATCACATTTGAAGACAGCAAGGACGAGGCTGTGAGCGATGATCACTTGAAAGAGATTTTTCTGGGGATGTGATGGATCAAAGCCTATACCATACCGTGGTTGCTTTAAACAAGAATGTTACTTTTTATTGAAAAGAAATCACAATGTTTAATGAAGACACCATACTGTTTTTTTACGAGATTACCGATGTCATCATAGCAGGGCTTTCCAACGGTTCTGTCTATGCGTTGATGGCCATTGGAATGACCCTGGTCTACGGTGTGACAAAAGCCTTCAATTTTGCTTATGGCGATTTTTTCAACCTGGGCGGATACTTCGCCTGGATGCTGATTGTCGGTATAGGTCTTGAGTTCGGCGGATATGCGATGGTTTTTCTCATCGTCATGCCGCTGCTGTTTGCCGTGGGATACGGGCTGGAAAAATTCATGATAGCCCCCTTGAGGAAACGCCCTGACTGGGAAAACCGGGTGATGATGCTGACTCTCGGGCTGGCCCTGTTTTTGAGCAACCTGTACATGGTCCTGTTCGGCGCAAATTTGAAATCCCTGCCTCCTATCATGGACGGGATACTGGAAATTGGTCAGATAGTATTCACCTACCAGGATATCATGATATTTGTCATGTCTTTGGGCGGCATACTTGCGTTCGGCTGGATGCTGAACAATACACGGACCGGGATGGCGGTCCGGGCCGTGGCCCAGAATCCTCAAGGAGCCAGGATCGTGGGGATCAACATCAACCGGATCTTTGCATCCACATTTGCCATATCGACGGTCATGGTCGGGTTCGGCGGGATTCTTCTGAGCCAGAAAATGTTCATCAACCCGACCTCGGGCGGGGCGATCATGATAAAGGCATGGGTGGTGACGGCTTTCGGCGGTATGGGATCCATCCGCGGGGGGCTGTATGCCGCCTTTATCATCGGCATGATGGAGGCTTTCGTGGGCTGGATATTCGGCATGAGCTACACCATTATCGCCCTGTTTGTCCTTCTTCTGGCCACGCTGGTTGTAAGACCTCAGGGTCTGATGGGGAAAGGGGCTTGAAACCATGCAAATGAAACAGATGGCGGCAATTATCGGAATATCTTACGGGATCCTTGCTGTTTTACCATTTTTTGTGGGCGATGTGCCCTATATCATGAATATTTTGATCATGTGTCTTATCTGGGCTGTCGTGGCCTCGAGCTGGGATGTGATCATGGGGTTTGCAGGGATTTTCTCTTTCGGCCAGGTTGCCTTTTTTGTGATGGGGGCTTATTGCTCGGCAATCCTTGCCATCCACCACAATATCCCGCCGGTTTTTTCCATCGTCATTGCCGGTTTTTTTACCGCCGGCATGGGCGTGCTGGTCGGTCTGCCCTGTCTGAGGCTTGCAGGGCCATACATAGCCCTGGTGACCTTCGGGGTTCATATGGCCCTGCAGCCTCTGTTAAAGGGCCAGATAGGCATCGCACTTGGATCAGGAGGCGCTGCAGGCCTTTTGACAATACCGCCCATAAATATTTTCGGCTATACCTTCAGTACAGGCAATATGGTTCCTACCTTCTACCTGATTCTGCTCATCTCGCTTGCATGCGTGCTCACGATAATGGTGATGATCAAATCCCACTGGGGGCTGGCATTCCTTGCCCTGAAGGACTCTGAGCAGTTTGCCGTGAGTCTTGGTATAAGTGCTTTTAAATACAAACTGATGGTATTTGCCCTGACCTCGTTCCTGACCGGCATCATCGGGGGAGTTTACGGGCATTTTTACGGTGTTCTTTCTGTCCGCATGCTGGATCTCGACCTGTTCAGCATCCTGATGATAATGATCCTGGTGGGAGGTCTGGGGCATTTCCCGGGAGCTCTCATAGGTTCTTTTCTGGTAGTTGTCGCAAGTGAACTCATGGCGCCTTTGGGTGTTTACCGGGCAGTCACCATGGGAGCGCTGGTGGTTATCCTGGTCCTGGCATTGCCGGATGGCGTAATGGGCATATTTTCAAAACGGATCAAAAATGTTCAAAAAGCTTGAAATTTTTACCTGCTAATGAAGAAGGCAAAAAACATATCACCGGTTTTGACAGGTGGGCTTTGAGTTAAAAAACACAAGGAGGAGGTTTTTATGAAAAGGTTGAAATTGCTGCCGTTAATCGTGATTGTCTGCTGTTTTATGATAAAGGGGACGTTTGCAGCGGACACCATTCCCATTGGTGTACCCATCCCCATGACCGGATGGGCGGCCGGCTCGGGTAACGATTATTTTCACGGGATTAAAATGGCGGTAGATGAAATCAACGAGTCCGGAGGCTTATTGGGAAAACAGATTGAAATCATCAGGTTTGATTCCAAGGGGTTTGAACCGGAAATCGTCATGCAGGCCGCCGACTACCTGTGCGGTCAGAAAAACGTCGCTGCAGTCCATGCGGGTTGGGCCGGATGGGGACAGGATGTCCGGGCCTACGGTAAATATGACGCGCCTTTTTTTGCCGATGACGGTTCTGAAGCAGCGGTCAATGTCTTTAAAGAAGATCCGGAAAAATATTACAACATTTACCAGTTGACCCCCACAGGACCGGACCAGGCCAACAGTATGTACCGGGCATTGACAAGCCTGCCGTATGAATGGCCCAACAAAAAAGTGGTTATCATCAACACGGATGATTCCTGGGGCCTTGAAATCTCTGAAACATTGATGAAAAATTTTGAAAAAGACGGCTGGAAAGTTGCAAAACGGGAGACCGTTCCTTACGGCACCACTGAGTGGGGTGTGATCCTGTCCCAGATCCGGAGGATCAATCCTGCCCTGATCCATTTTGAAATTGCCAGCGGACAGGAAAACATTTCATTTTTTCAGCAGTTTTTAAAACGGCCCACCAATTCTATTGTAAGTCTTGGATGGGGAATAACACCCCGTGAAGTGATCGATGTCCTGGGAACAAAAGCAGATGGACTTATCGGCGAAATGCCTTCCGGGCTGCCGGCCCCCAAGGCTCCAAATGCCGAAGGCCAGGCATGGCTTGAAAAATGGCACAAACTTTACAAGCACCAGGTACCTGCAGGTGCCTGGATTTCCTATACCGCTGTCAAGGCATGGGCCAATGCGGCAACCAAGGTTGGAGATGCTTATGATTTCAAAGCGGTGAACAGGTATTTGAAAGAGAATGGGTATGACGGCATCCAGGGAAAGATCATGTGGGACAAGGATAATGTCCTTCGCCTGCAGGAAGGTTCTCCGGTAGTTCATTACCAGGTTCAGAACGGTGAGCTGCAGACCATATTTACAGATCCGCCCATGACTCCCTATCCGGGCTCAAAATTCATCAAGCCCAGATGGATTGAATGATAGACACAGTTAAAAGCTGTAAGATAAAGGAAGAAAGCGTCATCGATAACGGCGCTTTCTTCCTTGAAAAATGGAAAATGCGGTATTTCAGGAGGCAGTCATAAAAACCCTTATTCACATACATTTTGATAAATGCACGGGATGCAGTCTCTGCCAGCTTGCATGCAGCATGGATTTGACTTGTGGGTACAACCCCCGGCGCTCCCGCCTGGCCATTCATCGCCGGCATGAAAACCTTTATCATATCCCTGTTGTCTGCAACCAGTGTGAAAATGCCTACTGCATGAATGTCTGCCCTTCAAATGCAATCACCAGGAACGATAAGGGCATTGTCTGCATCGATCAGAAAGGTTGTGTCGGTTGTGGACTGTGCGTGGAGCACTGCCCAATTGGCGCGGTGACACTGGATCCGGACACTAAAAAGGCCGTGAAATGTGAGCTTTGCCAGGGAAATCCCCTTTGTGTAGAGGTTTGCCCGACCGGTGCACTTGAACTGATTGAATGCGGGGAGGATCTGCCATGACATCCTACACCGGCAAGCTGCTGCTGATCGATTTATCCCGCGGGTCATCTCAAATCCTGCCGCTCGGGGACACGCTTGTAAATGATTATATCGGGGGAAAAGGGTTTGGGGCCAGGCTGCTGTATGACCGGGTTCCGCCTGATACAGATCCTTTTGGAAAAGACAACTTGATCATGTTTTTGACCGGCCCCCTGACAGGCACCATGGCGCCGGCCATGCGGGGGTGTGTCGTTACAAGGTCTCCATTGACCGGCATTTTCCTGGATTCCTATTTCGGCGGCAGTTTCAGTCCTGAAATCAAATACGCTGGATATGACGGCATCATTATCACCGGCCGGGCCGGGCATCCTTCATACATATGGATCGATGACGATGTCGTGGAAATCAGGGATGCACGTCACCTATGGGGAACCGACACCCTTGACGTCAATCACAGGATCAAGCGTGAACTGAAAGATGAAAGCATAAAAATTGCAAGTATCGGACAGGCCGGTGAAAACCGGGTCCTGTTTTCCCTGGTCTGCTGTGAATACAACAGGCAGGCCGGACGGGGCGGGGCAGGTGCCGTCATGGGATCGAAAAATTTAAAGGCAATTGCAGTCAGGGGGTCGAAACCGGTCGGTATTCATGATCCAGCCCGCTTTGTCCGGGCCTGTGCAAAAGCGTTCAAGGAGCTTGAAAAAAGCCCGGATGTGGATGTTCTTAGAAAGGCAGGCACGGCATCTGCCGTGGAATTTGCCAATGAAGCAGGGCTTTTGCCAAACAGGAATTATAAAAACGGTACCTTTGAAAAGGCCGGTGAAATAGCTGACAAGGGACAGTCCAGGCACCTGTGGCTCTCAAGTTCCGCCTGCCTTGGCTGCCCCATTGCATGCAGCAAGATAGGTGCCGTCAGGACAGGTAAATTCAAGGGGTTTGTCACGGATATAATCGAGTATGAATCAGCCGCAATGATGGGGGCAAACCTGGATATTTCCGATATACGGGCAGTGGCCCACCTGGTGAAGCTATGCGACAGATACGGCATGGATACAATATCATGCGGCAATTTAATCGGATTTGCCATGGAGGCATGCGAAAAGCAGCTTATTGAACCGCCCGGCGGCATCACATTGAAGTTCGGAAATGTCGAGGCCGCAGAATACCTGATACATTCCATTGCTTTAAAGAAAAATGAGATTGGCAGGCTGCTTTCGTGCGGAGTGAAACAGGCCGCTCAGTCAATAGGCGGTTCAGCCGGAGAATTTGCCGTTCATGTCAAGGGGCTCGAATCCCCGGCATGGGGCCCGAGAGGGGTGTCGGGGATGGGGCTTGCCCTGATGACAACGGACCGGGGCGGGTGCCACCAGAGAGGTTTTCCCGTGTCCTATGAGCTTGGAGGCGAGTACAGGGGGAAATCCATAGATCCCTTGTCCACGGAGCACAAGGCCGGGATGGTGATCGATCTCCAGAATTATTCCGCAGGCACCGATACCCTCGTAAAATGTGATTTCGGCAGTTTCGGCATATCTGACACCACCTATGCCCAAATGCTGAGTGCAGCCACGGGACGTGATATTGAACCCGGTATCATTCATAAGACAGGAGAGCGCATCTGGAATCTTGTGAGAATCTTCAACCTGGATAACGGCACAAACGCAGGCCAGGACACCCTTCCAGCAAGATTTGTCAAGGAAAAACTGCCTGACGGCCCGGCCAGGGGCCACAGGATTACCCCTGAGGACATGACCCTTATGAAAAAGGAGTATTACAGTCTCAGGGGATGGGACGAAAACGGTATCCCGTTGAAAAAGACCCTGGAACGGCTGGGGTTGAAAATAACCAGGCCTGGTCGACAATAAACTTAAAAGAAAAATGTTTTTGAAAGGAATCCGGAGGATGAAAGAAAAATATGACTATATCATTGTTGGAGGGGGATCCGCAGGGTGTGTCCTGGCAAACAGGCTGAGTGCGGATCCTTCAACCAGCGTGCTGGTCCTGGAGGCAGGCCGCCCCGACTATATCTGGGACATTTTTATTCATATGCCCGCAGGGCTCACTTTTCCCCTTGGAAACAAATATTATGACTGGTGCTATGAGTCAGAACCGGAGCCTTTCATGAAGAACAGAAAGATTTTTCACGGCCGGGGAAAAGTGCTGGGAGGATCTTCAAGTATCAACGGTATGATCTATATCCGCGGCAACGCCATGGACTATGAAAAATGGGCAAAGGATGGCGGCATGCCGCAATGGGACTATGCCCACAACCTGCCCTATTTTATACGGGCTGAAAACCGTCTTAAAGGGCCGGATGAATACCACGGCACTGACGGTCCGCTGATACTGGAGACCGGACCCTGTAAAAATCCGCTGTTTGGCGCATTTCTGGAGGCTGTCCAGCAGGCGGGTTATCCATTGACCAGTGATGTCAACGGATACCGCCAGGAAGGGTTCAGCCCCTTTGACCGGAATATCCACCGCGGCAGGCGCCTGAGCGCGGCCAGGGCATATCTTCATCCTGTTTTAAAGGAGAGGAAAAACCTGGATGTGATCTGCCGGGCGTTCACCAACAGGATTTTGTTTGAAGGAAAAACCGCGGTGGGTGTGGAGTTCGTCAAGGGCAAAAGCAAGAATGCCAGGAAGGTATACGGCGGTGAAGTGATAAGCTGCTGCGGTGCCATAAACTCTCCGCAATTGCTCCAGCTGTCCGGTGTCGGAAATGAAGAGGAGCTCAAGGCGCTTGGTGTGAAAGTGGTCCATGACCTGCCTGGTGTGGGAGAGAACCTGCAGGATCACCTGGAGGTCTATGTCCAGTATAAAAGCAAAAAGCCGGTATCCATGAATCCGGCCCTGAAATGGTGGAAAAAACCCTTTATCGGATACCAGTGGCTGTTTCACAGGGCAGGGGCTGCAGCTACCAACCATTTTGAGGCAGGGGGATTTATCAGGACCAACGACGATGTCGAATATCCCAACGTGCAGTTTCATTTTTTACCGCTGGCCATTCGATATGACGGCAGCCAGCCAGGCAGCGACCACGGCTACCAGGTACATGTCGGTCCTAACAATTCCGATGCCGTCGGATCTGTTAAAATCAGGTCGACTGACCCAAGGGTATATCCGGCACTTCAATTCAATTATCTATCAACGGAAAAGGACCGCAGGGAATGGGTGGAAGCCATCCGGTGCGCCAGGAAAATTTTGAATCAACCTGCCTTCGATATATTCAACGGCGGTGAGGTCTCTCCTGGAATGCTCGTTCAAACCGATCAGGATATCCTTGACTGGGTTGCCAAAGATGGAGAAACTGCGCTGCATCCTTCGTGTACCTGTAAAATGGGTAAAGATGACATGGCTGTGGTCGATCCTGATTCCTTAAAGGTCCGTGGAGTTGAAAATCTGCGGGTGGTGGATGCATCGGTCATGCCGTATGTGACCAACGGCAACATATACGCTCCTGTCATGATGATTGCCGAAAAGGCCTGCGATATGATTCTGGGAAATACTCTGGAGGCACCGTCCTCAGCACAGTTTTACCGTCATTCTGACTGATCCCGGCAGCTGAATCGACCTGCAGTTCGTCAGGAACTTTTTTTAATTTGCGATAAATGCATGCCGGGCGGACCTTGTGAACAGGCCGCCCGGCATTGTGTGAAAGATGGATTATTCATTTAAATCGCTGATCTGCCTCTCAATGGCGGCAAGTTCAGCTTCGAGCATCTCTTTGCGATTCTTGAGCGTATTCTGCGTATCGACAACAGGAGCGGTGAATCCCTGGCCGAACCTTGGTCCCCATCCGGGTGCCTGGCGGCCTCTTTGACCTCTTCTCCGTCCCATCCCCATGCCAAAACCTTGATTCATGGGTTGGTTGCCTGTGCAGATTCCCTGGCCTCTTCCTGTCATGGGGCCTTCGTTCATAGGTCCTCTTTGATTGAATCCCGGCATGATTAAGCCTCCTCGTGTTTTTATGGTTCTCGATCAAATTCGGGGTGCTGGCGATGCCCCCGGCCTCTATTGCGGCCGCCGGGCCCGCATCCATGACCATGGCCATGGCGGCCCGGCCCCTTGATTTTATAGCAGCCGCCTTGAACACTCAGCCGATGGCCTTCCACCAGGGCTTTAGACAGTTTGAACCGGCCGCTTTTCAATATTCTGCCGACTGTCTGCCTTGATACATTCATGGTTTGAGCTGCCTGGCTTTGATCCATCCCTTGAAAATCAATCAGCCGGATGGCTTCGAATTCATCCAGCGAAAGGGTGAGATCTCCTCCGGCATCCATTCCTACGGGCTGGAATGATTTGATATCCGGTCTTGAGCCGATATGTCGGGGCCGCTTGGGTCGGGGCATCGCTCCACCTTTGTTTTGGTCGTTTGATCATAATATAACTCCGGCAAAGCATGCTGTCAAGAAAAATTATGGTCAAATGATCAAAATAAAATTCAAAAAAGATATGTATGGCAATTAATCATTCAGGCCGGCTGGTTTTTCTCCTGAAAACATGGTAGACAAAACTGCATAGAGATTTTTGATTTAACTCAACTTTCGAAAGTTGGTCAGTTAAATGACCCCGGGTATCATCGTTGAAGCCCGAAAGTTGAAATTTTAGGGAAAACATGAAACCAGATACCAAAAACAGTCCTTACACATGCATAGAATACAGGGATGAGATGATCCTTCTATCATTGCAAAGGCAGATGTCCGACCCGGATCTGTCCCCCGAGGAAAAAACGAGGCTTTTAAAAGAGATCGTCGCGGTGAAAGCCAGGATGGGATTGAATTAAAAGGCAATCGGGCTATTTAAGGAATATTTTACTGTTTGCAGGAGGATGAACATGTGCCAATGTGGTTTCAAGCCCGTTCCAAATATAGATATAAACTGTTTCGGCTGCGGATCGAAAAACGACAGCGGTCTTAAAATGCGTTTTGAAACCGACGGCCTCCAGCTCAGGTCCAGCGTGGTTGTACCGGCCCATATGCGCGGCTGGAACAATATTGTACACGGGGGGATCCTGTCCACCATATGTGACGAAATCATGTCCTGGTCCGCCATCTACCTGACCGGGAAATTCATTTTGACAAAATCGTTGAAAGTCAATTTCATAAAGCCTGTATTCATCGAGACGCGCCTGACCGCCTCAGGGCGTATCAAAAAACTCACTGGAGAACGCCATGCCCTTATGGAAGGTGAAATCCGCAACCCTGAAGACGAGATCGTGACCACCTGTGAAGGCGAGTTCGTGCTGTTCGATCCCGAGACCTTCAAAACGATGAACATTGTGCCTGATGAACTGGTTTCCAAAATGGAGCAGGTACTGTTCAGCCGATGACAAGCCTGGTCAAAGGACAGCGCTGGATCAGCGAAGCCGAACCCGAGCTGGGAATCGGTGAACTCAAGCAGGCGGGCAGCCGCAGGATCTGTATTGAGTTTCCGGCGGCAGACTGTACCAGGGAGTACAGCCTGTCTTGTGCACCACTGAAAAGAGTTCGTTTCAAACCGGGCGATAGAGTCACATTGAAAAACGGTGTATCCTTGAAGATCACCGATACAAGAGAGCAAAAAGGATTGATTCATTATTCCGACGGCACCAGCTGGATTGACGAAACCCGGCTCGGGGATACACTGGCCTGTTCACTGCCTGAAGACCGTTTGCTGGCAGGTATCAGTGACAGTACCAGGGCCTTTGATATCCGCCATGCCACTCTTGCATTGAAGGCCGGTTATGACCAGTCTGTTGCCAAAGGCTTTCTGGGCGGACAGGTGGACCTGCTTCCCCACCAGTTTTACATCGCCCGGACCGTGACCGGCAGATATGTCCAGCGGGTTTTGCTGTCCGATGAAACCGGCCTGGGAAAAACCATCGAGGCCTGCCTTATCCTGCACCGGCTCCTGACCACGGACCGCATCGAAAGGGTATTGATCATAGTTCCGGAATCACTTGTACATCAATGGTTTGTCGAACTGTTTCGAAAGTTCAACCTTTCATTCTGCCTTTTTTCCCGGTCACATCTCCAGCATGCACTGGAGATGGACCGGGACCGCAATCCGTTTGAAGACGACCAGACCGGTATCATCAGCCTGGACCTGGTGAGGGAGTGGCCAAAGCTTGGTCCCATGATAGTGTCGGCCGGATGGGACATGGTCGTGATCGATGAAATCCACCATATCGACCCGGGCCGGCACACGTACGGCTGGATCAAACAGGTTGCAGGGTCGAGTCCTGGACTGATGCTGCTGAGCGCCACTCCTGAGCAGATGGGCATTGAATCCCATTTTTCCCATCTGCAGCTTCTGGATCCGGACCGCTATCCGTCACTTGCTGAATACCAGGCTGAATCAGCTTCATATATTTCCCTGGCCCGCGAGGTCTCCAGGATGCAATCCGGACAGCAGTCCTGTGAACACCTTCTGGACGGATACGGACCAGGCCGGTCCGTGTTCAGGAATACCAGGGCCGTTATCAAAGGATTCCCCAGCCGCCGGGTTCACCTGTATCCCCTTAAAGGAACGTCACGGCAGATCAGCGAGGGTATTGAGGAATTTGAAAGTGACCGGCCGGAATCGTTTCCAGACCCCGGGACTTCCCATGTGTTTTCATCAGATCCGCGTATAGCACTTCTTCTTGAGATCCTGCAGCGGTATCCCGGGGAAAAAATACTGCTGATTTCTTCCGCACCATCCAAAACCCGTGCCGTCCAGGCTGCCCTTGCACGGCACACCGGTATAAAGACTGCCCGCTTTGATGAAACCATGACATTGATGCAGCGGGACCGTAATGCCGCCTGGTTCAGCGAACCCGATGGCGCCCGGGTGCTTGTCTGTTCGGAAATCGGCAGTGAAGGCCGGAATTTCCAGTTCAGCCGGCACCTGTTTCTTTTCGATCTGCCGGTCAACCCCGGGCTTCTTGAACAGCGGATCGGCCGCCTGGACCGAATTGGCCAGAAAAATGACATTCATATCCACGTCCCTTATGTGACCAAAACCCCTTATGAGGTCCTGGCTCGATGGTACATGGAAGGAATGGACCTGTTCTCTGCCAGCCGGGACGGTCTTTTCGGCATATGGCAGGAATTTGCGACAGACCTTGAACAGATTGTCGACGATACCAGGCTCGGTAGAAAAGGATGGACAGGAAAACTCGATGATCTGATCAAGAGAACACGTACCCGTTGCCTGCAACTCGAGAAGCGGGTCAAGAAAGGAAAAAATATCCTGCTGGAAATGAACTCTTTCAGGCCCGGTCCAGCATTTGAACTGCTGGACCAGATCAGGCTGATGGACAGTGACCCGGGGCTTGAGCGATTGTGGTGCGATATCATGGACGAATATGATATCCAGACCGATACACTGGGAAACCGGACCTATGCTTTCAGGATAATTGACCCGGATGATGAACGGTTTCCCTTACCCGCTACAGGTAATGAAACCCGTACTGTAACGTTTGACCGGCAAACAGCGGTAAGCCGCCAGGACCTGGAATTTTACAGCTTGGATCATCCCTATATCCGCAACATTATGGATTTTATCTGCCAGACCGGAAAAGGAAACTGCTGTTACGCCCGCCTGTCATCAAAGGATGCACCCGGACTGCTCCTGGAAACCATTTTTGTTCTGGAATGCGTGGCACCGGCCCATCTTGACATCAGGCGGTTTTTGCCTGAAATGCCGATTCGCTGTATACTCGACCAGGAAGGAAAAGATGTGTCAGGGAGGTATCCTGTGGATGAATTTGCAAGAATTCTCGGGCCGGACCAGCCCTGGTTGCAGGATATGCCGCAAATCAGTCAGAAACTGCTGCCCGGGCTTTTGAGAACCGCCAGGCACATGGCAGAAGCCCGGGCAGGTGTCTTTGTAAAAAAAGGACAGGAAAAAATCAGGACCATGCTTGGCGGTGAATACGACCGTCTTGAAATGTTGAAAAAGAAAAATCCGGCCATCCGGGCCCGGGAGCTCCAGGCGCTGAAAGACCGGATGAACACTTTATCCAGGGTTATCACCGACAGTCGTGTAAGGCTGGACAGCCTCAGGCTTATCCGCCTTTTTTAAACCTCCGGGCCCGAATTTTTCGGGTCCGGGACAAGCATTTATGACAATGACAAGGTATTTGAACCCATGAAAAAAAGTTATTTGCATGCATTTTTTGTCTGTTTTACGATAATGGCTGCAGCGGCAGTTGCAGAAGGTGCAGATTTTTCAAGTGTCTCCGGCTCTCGCGCAGAAGATGTCACGGTGTTGATCATATATGTTTTGCTGGCACTGTTTTTTTCATTTCTGTGCTCAGTGGCGGAGGCGGTTCTTTTGAGTGTCACTCCTTCTTACATCGAAGGCCTGAAAAATAAACGGCCTAGGCAGGCAGAACTCTTGAAGCGATTGAAACACGATAACGTAGACAGGTCACTTGCAGCCATATTGACATTGAACACTATCGCCCATACAGTCGGGGCCATAGGTGCAGGTGCCAAGGCGACTGTTGTTTTTGGAAGCGCCTGGTTCGGCCTGTTTTCCGCTGCCATGACCCTGATGATTCTTTTCCTATCTGAAATCATCCCCAAGACCATAGGAGCGGTATACTGGTCAAGGCTTGCGGGTCCCACGGCAATTTTTGTCAAACTGTTGATCTTGACATTATATCCCATTGTTTGGCTGTCGGAAAAAGTGACCAGATTTATTTCCCATGGCACAGGCCTACATGTTTTTTCCCGGGATGAATTCATTGCAATGGCTTCGGTAGGGGAGACAACCGGCCAGATCCGCACAAAGGAATCCAGGATAATACAGAACCTGCTGTGTTTTGAAAGTCTGAAAGTGACCGATATCATGACGCCCCGCACTGTTATTTCAGCACTTGCCGAAGACATGACAATCAGCGAATCCCTTGAATATATCATGAAGACCCCTTTTTCACGCCTGCCTCTGTATAAATCCCATATGGACAACACCACAGGTTTTGTTCTAAAGGATGATGTGCTGATTTTTATGGCCCAGAAACGGGGCAATGAGAAGCTCAAGGTATTGAAACGGGATATCCTGGCGGTTCCCGGCTCCATACCATTGACAGTTCTTTTTGAACGGTTTCTCAAGGAACGTCAGCATATCGCCCTTATAGTCAGTGAGCACGGCGGCACAGAAGGGCTTGTGACGCTGGAAGATCTTATCGAAACCCTCATGGGAATGGAAATTGTGGATGAAACAGACAATGTCGTGGACATGCGCAGCCTGGCCAGGAAAAAATGGGTGGAACGTGCCAGGGCCATGGGCATCGATCCCAAAGACCTTGAAAACGACGACGGCACATGATGTCGATCAGGACAATGGTTTTCCCGTATGCACATTTTTAAGGCAGTTTGTGCACGGTAATCTTCACCAAACCTCAGAGCCCATGTTGAAAAAGAATATCAAGAAATAAATTCTTCACGGTACAGCTTTTTTTTATCCCCGGTCCGGGTGCTGAAGAATAAATTGATAAATTTTACATACCATGCCGCGGATTGAATCTGGACAATATAAGCAAGGGATATCAAAAGAGCGATAGTCAGGCCCTGCTTGCCGAAGGCGGTCATGGCAATGGCCAGGGCAATGGAAAGGTCGCGCATTACCACACCGAAAACCATGGCGATTGCATCCTCTCTGCTGAACAATAACCGGCCGGTAATGGTTAAAAGCACATAGGAGATAAAATAGAAAACAACCAGAGGAAGCAGAATAATAAGAATGTCACCGGGGTTGGCGATGATGTGCCTGGCTTTTAGCGACATGGCCAAAAAGGCAATCAATACAACCCCGAGTGCTGAAACTGGCGGGAATTTGGGTTTGATTTTCATGTTCCAGTCCCGGGCGCCGTATTTTCTGATTCCAAAGGCCTGGGTTACAAGGCCTGCTATCAATGGAAAAAAGACAAAAATAAAAATCTGTTTGAACATATGCAGCATGTTCACCTCGATGGCTGTCCCCATGAATACTTTTGTATAGACCGGGGCAGCCAGGGCGCCTATAATCAATCCAAAGACCACCATTTTAATTGCGGCTTCCTTGTTGCCTTTAGCAAACCCGGTCCATGAAATGGTCATTCCTGAAGTCGGAAGGACCCCTATTAAAAAAAGACCTACGGCCCACAGGGCGTATTTGGGGTCCTGGCCGGACAGGAACAGTTTTCCAATACACAGCACGATAAGGGGGATGATAATAAAATTGATAAGCTGGGTAACCAGCTGGAGTTTTGTATCTTTCCCCTTGAAAACGGTTTTTACATTCAATGTTACCATCATTGGATAGACCATGATGAAAGTAACGGGAATAATGAACTGCTTGAGAGCCGATGTATCAAAAATATATCCGGTAACCAGTCCGATGGTCATGGATAATGGTATGGTCCATACCAGGTTTTTCTGTATGAAAGACAATGCAGTGATCATGACATTCAATCCTTTTGCTGATAAGAGGGTTCGGTTTTGCTGTCAAAGCCTTTTTTTGACATAAAATGAATTGGGCAGGATGGCCTGAATTTACAGTAAATTTCTGGATCCCTGCATTCCAGGCATTCATCGCAAAGATAAATATTGTGTTTCATGCAGATATAATTTGTTTTTCGGTCCGGGTGGTTGACGCAATTACCCATATGAAGTCTCCTTGAGTTCAACAAGAATGAATTGTAATTTCAGTCCATGTGTTTTTTCTTTTGTGCCTGATGTTTCCTGGTTTTAAAATTCAGACTACTTTTTAATGCTGTTTATGACAAGTAACAAGAAGCATGCCGATTTTTTAAAAGTTAAGTAAAAAACAGAGATCAGAGAGTCAAAACCTCCAGTATCAAGTTGTTCCAGGGATAATTGGCGAAAATATAAAAAAACACATCATGAATTTAAAGCGTGTTGACAGTTGTGGTAACGTTAATTATAGTTACTGGAACGGTGTAACGTTACTATGAGGCCGGTAATGAAAACAAATCAATTATGGAGTGACGATTTTTTGAACCAGGTTCTGGACACCATGGCTGAAGGACTGTTCACGCTGGATGAGCAGGGTTTGATTACGTCATGGAATAAATCGATGGAGCGAATAACCGGATATAAAGCCTCAGAGGCTATAGGAGACACATGCAGTCTCATTGAATGCAGCCAGTGTTTTGGAAAGATGTGCCCGGCAGATATTAAAAAATGCGGGGTCATCTCCCATGGCAGAACAGAAGCCAGGGAGTGTATGGTCCGCCACAAAGAAGGATATGACGTGCCGGTGATTAAAAATGCCAGGCTTGCCCGTGATGACAAAAACCGGATTCTTGGTATTGTTGAAACCATTACGGATCTGACCGAATTGAAAAAAATGGAAAAGATGGCAAATGATGCCCGAAAAAAACTTCAGAAAACCTACAGGCTTGGGAAAATGATCGGTAAAAGCCATGCCATGCAGAATGTATTTGATTCTATAAGGGCGGCAGCCGGCAGCCGGGCCACGGTTTTGATACTCGGGGAGAGTGGGACCGGAAAAGAGCTGGTGGCAGGGGCAATCCATTATAACAGTTCCCAGGCCGATAATCCGCTGATTACCGTTAATTGTTCTGCATTATCTGAGCCGCTTCTTGAAAGTGAGTTGTTCGGCCATGTAAAAGGGGCGTTTACCGGAGCACACCGGGACAGGATCGGCAGGTTTGAAGAAGCTGACGGAGGAACTGTATTCCTCGATGAAATTGGCGAATTGACCCCATATATGCAGGTCAGGCTGCTCCGGGTGCTCCAGGAAAGGGAAATTGAAAGAGTGGGTGAGTCCAGGAAAAGAAAGGTCGATATCCGTATTTTGGCAGCCACACATAAAAATTTATATGAGCTGACCAGGAAGGGGGAATTCAGAGAGGATCTTTTTTACAGGCTTAAGGTTTTTCCCGTTCATGTTCCGCCTCTGAGAGAGAGGCGGGAGGATATCCCCCTGCTTGTAAACCATTTTATAAAGAAAGGGAATTCAAGGGAGCATAAATCAATTTCCGGTGTTGATCCACAGGCAATGAAACTTTTTATGGAGCATCCCTGGCCGGGAAATGTCAGGGAGCTGGAAAATGCCATAGAACACGCTTTTGTCATCTGCTCTGCAGGTATTATCCAAAAAAGTGATCTTCCATGGGAAATTCGGGACAAAAACGCAATGCCTGCCGCTAAAAAAGATTATTCAATTCCTGCGCAAGACACTGCCATTAAATCAGAACCTGTAAAAGTAACCCCTGAAACGCTGCTTAACCTGCTTGAAGAATGTGACTGGAATAAAGCAAAAGTCGCCAGGCGCATTCAAAAAAGCAGGACATCGGTATGGAAATATATGAAAAAATGGAATATTCCTTTATAAAATAGCAGACAGGATTTATTGAGATGGGAAAAGATCAGGACAAATGGTTTGAGCGCTTGAGAAATATGGCTCAGAATGTGGTTGAAAAGCAGACAATAGAGATTGAAAAACTGAATTCGGAACAGGTTGAAAAACTGATCATGGATATCCAGACCTACCAGGTTGAACTGGAAATCCAGAACGAGGAACTGAGGCATTCCCAGGCAGAATTAAAAGAATCGCGTGACCGTTTCTCGACATTGTTTGAAATGGCCCCTGTCGGATATGTAGTCCTGGACCGGTCCGGATTTGTGCTCGATGCAAATACCACGATACTGAAGATGCTGGGCATAAAGCGCGAAAAATTTGTCAATCAGCCATTTTCCAGATTTATTCATGCAGAAGACCAGAATATCTATTTTGCAAGATTCAATGCCATTTATAAAAATCCGAAAGATAAAATTCTGGAACTTAAACTGAACGGTCCGGATCATTCGCTGCTCTTTGCCAGGATAGAAGGACGGTTTATGGAATTTGCAGACAGTTCTTCAAAAAAGGTTACGGAACAATTGTTTTTAAACGTAACCGATATCAGCGAAAGTAAAAAAGCTGAAATGGAGCTGAAAAAAAGCGAAGAAGACCATAGAAATTTTCTCAATGCTCTCAATGATGCAGTTATCTGCTCGGATCTGGACGGCAGGGTGGTTTTTATAAATTCTTATGCGGAGAAGTTATTTGGATGCCGGGCTGACAATGTTCTCGGGAAAGAAATATCCATATTCTGTCCCGAGGACCTGCTCGATGAACAGAAAAACATGATACAGGAAGTTATCCGGAATGGAACCATAAAGCCTTTCAGGACAAAGCGAATCAAACTTGACGGCAGCATTGTACCTGTTGAGATCAGCCTGCACTTGAGCCTTGATGCACAAGGCCGGCCCGAGGGGTTCAACGGAGTCCTCAGGGATATTACAGACAGGATCCGCCAGGAGGAAACAATCAGGAAAACGCAGGAAAAGATGCAGTATATACTTGACAGCCTGCCGGACATGATCATAGAGGTAGATGCGGACATGAGGGTCCTGTGGGCAAACAAATCCGCTCTCGATTTAAACCCTGATGCGGTAGGCCGGTTTTGTCATGAGGCTTTTCCGGGAAACAAAGAGAGATGTCAAGGCTGTTATTGTGCAAAAGCATTTAAATCTCAGTCAATAGAACACGGGATTATGCACCAGCCTTCATCTAAAACTGCCGGGAACAGCTATTGGGAAAATTATGGAATTCCTTTGAAAAATCGTAACGGCGATGACAAAGAGTTGACGGTACTTGAGGTCTCAAGAAATGTGACTGCGCGTGTCGAGGCGGAAAAGGAAAAAGAACGCCTGATAAAAGAGCTCAAGGACGCTTTGGAGAGGGTAAATGAGCTGAGCGGGCTTCTTCCTATCTGTTCTCACTGTAAAAAGATCCGGGATGACAAAGGATATTGGAATCAGCTTGAAATGTATTTAAGTGTACATTCTGAATTAAAATTCACCCACAGTATCTGTCAGGAATGTGCAAAAAAATACTATCCTGATATGGATATCTATGAGGAATGAATGGCTGATAAAACCATTTCATATTACACCAACCACGTTAAAGAACTGGTCGACAGGTATGAATCAGCTGATGTGTCTAATCTGCACGCTCTTCTTTTATCCAGCTTTCAAGGCGGATCAAGGCTTCTCGAACTAGGTTGCGGTTCAGGCAGGGATGCGGCATTCATGCTGTCCAACGGATTTGACGTAATCGCTTCGGACGCGGTCCAGGAGATGATCGATGCGGCAGCTGCCTGCCACAAAAGCCTGTCCGGCCGTCTTTACCGTATCTGCCTCCCCCGGGACCTGATCCCCTTTCCTGGACCCTTTGACGGAGTTTATGCCATTGCCACGTTCATGCACCTGACCCGGCCCGGCATCCAGGAGGTTTTTTCCAGGATAAGCCGGATAGTTGTCCCGGGGGGCCGCCTGTTCTTTTCCGTTCCCCTTTGCCGGGACGATGTCCGGGAGGATGAACTGGATGCCGGGGGACGGTTGTTCACATCCATGTCATATTCCGCTTGGACTGATATATGCAGGCATGCCGGGTTTGAGATCATTGAATCCACAACATCTTCCGACGGGCTTGGCCGGAAATCCTTTACCTGGCTCAACTGCCTGGCAGTGTCCGGAATAAAATAAATTCCTCCGTTTCAAAGGTATGAAAAACCTGGTATCATAGCAAGATATCATCTGATCCGATGAAAAAGGAGAAAAACATGAAAAAATCAATTGGCGCAAAAACAATTTTATATCCTGCACCGGTACTGATCGTAGGGACTTATGACAAGGACGGCAGGCCCAATGCAATGACCGCAGCCTGGGGAGGCATCTGCTGTTCAAGCCCGCCATGTGTAACGGTTTCGTTGAGAAAAGCGACTTACAGCTACAACTGTATCGTTGAAAGCAAAGCCTACACGCTCAGCATTCCTTCAGAAGAATATGTCGAAGCAGCGGATTATCTCGGGATGGCATCGGGAAAAAATGAGGACAAGTTCAAAACCGCAGGGCTGACACCCGTTAAAAGCGATCAGGTCAATGCACCCTATGTCGGCGAATTCCCCCTGGTTCTGGAATGCAGGCTGCTGCACACACTGGAAATCGGGCTCCACACCATGTTCGTCGGTGAAATTATGGATATCAAAGCAGATGAATCCGTTCTGGCAGAGAACGGTATGCCTGACATCAAGAAAGTGAAACCTTTCATTTATGCAACCGCTGAAAAGGCCTATTTCGGGATAGGGGAAAAAACCGGTGATGCATTTTCGATCGGCAAGCGCCTCAAATAGATAAAATGACAAACTCATTTTCAGCATATCCCTGATCATCGTTATCTGCAATGGCAAAACGTCCGGGTGCATTGAGTTTCAGTTTTATTCCTGAGAGGCTGTGGTCTCAAATCCATAGCTTCCCAGTAGTTTCTGGCCTGCCGGGGATAAAATATAC
Organism: uncultured Desulfobacterales bacterium; assembly: GCA_964397015.1. Lineage (GTDB taxonomy): Bacteria > Desulfobacterota > Desulfobacteria > Desulfobacterales > Desulfobacteraceae > MADRE2. Next base: position 24,242 of record CAYNHL010000008.1, read on the forward strand.
AAGGCCAGCCTCCATGCCTCCCTGGGGGCATTTTTTCTGACGATAAGGCCGTAATCCGCGCCGACGCAAAGATCCTGATCGATCCTTACAATGCAAAGCGTGGGATCCTCATTCCTGGCCAAAACTGCATTGGTGCAGTATGTCAGGAATACATCCGCTTTGTTTTCGCTAATTATCCATTCGTATTGATTTCGTCCTTCAGGTGCTTTTTTGCTGTAAGGCCCGCCGGTCAGTTGAAGTGCCTTGCCGGAGAGAGCTGCAAAGCTCCCCTTTTTGATTTTTTCAGCTTTTTGAAAAAACAGCCATGCATAATCTCCGCTGGGATCAGCTTTGGGTGTGGAGGTTCCTATTCTGATTTTTTCATTCATCAGGGTATCTAAAAGAGTGTCAGTATTGGCTTTTACACCGGCTCCTGCCAGCAGGCAAAGATTGTTACGGGCAAACAGCACTACAGGGCCGCCCCATCCTTTGAAAGCAAGATCTTCCGGATGGGTCATATTCGCCGATGCAAACACATCAGGATTTTTCCCCTGTTCAATGGTTTCTCGTAACAGTCCGCTGGGACCGAATTCGGTGGTGACTTCAGTATGATAGGTCCTTTTATAGGAGGCTGCCACATCCCCAAGAGCAGCTTTCAGGCTTCCAGCCGCATACAGTGTGAGTTTGTCTGCTGGCCCAGCAAAAGATATTAACAGAAAAAAAAGGGGAATCAAAACCAAAATGATTGCATGAAATTCCAAAAGAACCTCCGTTGTTTATAATAAAATCAGACCGGGATAAAAAGGCTGTGTTATCAGCTGCCAATAAAACGGTTGTCGGATTTGAAACTGGCCGCTTTTTCCTGATTTTGTTCAAGCCAGCCAAAGGCGGTCGCCTTCTTTACATCAAAAGCTGGTACATAAGGTTTAATATCAAGTAAGGGGGTGCCGTCCAGTACATCGATTCCCTGAATAGTCAGAAGATTGTTTTCTCTTTTTAAAAGCTTTACAATGGACAGGCCTATGGGGTTGGGCCGCCTTGGCGCCCTTGTCGAGAAAAGGCCCCTTGGTGTATCATCCAGAAAAGGTTTTACCATGAGATTGTATCCGTTTGACCGGTGAAACTGATACAGGAGAATGATATGGGAAAAGCCTTCAAGATCGGTTAATCCCTTTTCATATTCAGCATCGATTAACACGGTTCCTTTTACATCGGCTGCTCCCGACGGCTGTATCGGCATTCCCTCGAGATTTTTGAAAGGTGTATGAATGATTCCTATGGGATTTATTTTTACACTCACGGTCTGGCTCTCCTTATTATGATATCTTCCTGCTCAAATCTATTGTGCTTCCGGTGATCCGGCAGGATAAACCATTTTTCCAGTCAGGGAAAGGTCATAGCCGCCATAGGTTTCTGCTGTCTCCCGGATAGTTTTTCCTTTTAACAGGGATAAAAAAAACTGAATACCCTGATCAAAAAACCGTTCCTTTTTGATCAGAAGATCAAACCGTTCCAGGCAGAACGGAATGAAATCAAGCCCGAGAATGTTTGCAACCGGTTTTATTCCCGGCCCGGCATCCGCTCTGTGGTTCAATATTTCCAGGCCCACATCCATGTGCCGGAATAGGGTGGTGTCATATCCTTCAATCGCTTCACCTTTGATTTGTGCATCTTTCAAAAGGTTATCAAACAATTTGCGGGTACCGGTTCCCAGCTGGCGGTTGACAATTTTGATATCAGTTCTGCCCAGGTCTTTTACGGACTGTATGTTTTTTGGATTTCCTTTTTGAAGCATAAGGCCCTGCTCTCTTTGGCAAAAATTGACTACTGCAGGAAGATGGTCTATATCATCTTTCAAAAAAGGGAAATTGTAGTCGTTATCATCTCCGATAAGGTGGCTGGATGCAATGTGACAAAGATCCTGTTTTAAAGCGTTCAATCCACCGAGTGATCCGGCCATTCCAAACATGGCCATGTGATGTTCGTGCTTAAGGTTGAATGTAGAAATGACTTTATCAAGCAACAGGTCGTTGCTTCCGGCTATCAGAACCAGTCCGTGGTAAGGGGGCAGCTTGGCAGACTGGGGAAAATTTTCCGTACCGGCTTCAACCCATTGCCGGACCAGGTTTATTGGAAACAGCCACTTTCCGGTTACCTTGGAAGCAGGCAGACCCTTTTCCGCGATAAGGGCATATACCATTTTTTCATTGATATTTAAAAATTTTGCCACTTCCCTGGTCGTGTACATTTCTCCCATTATATCCTCCTGTATCTTTTTTCGCTGTCCCTGACAATTTATCTTAGATAATTTTCTTTGTCACTTGTTAATTGGATTCATTTTATGATCCGGCCTGCTTTCCGGAAAATTATGATATCGGAAAAATAACAGGATTTGAGGATTTTAACTCAATCAACTTCGAAATTTGACGTCAATACATGTTCCGGCACAAACATTTTTTTTCGGCTGCCGATCATGATTTTACGAGAACCTATGTCGTAGAGGTTTGAAATATTTTTTTCGTTCATCACTTCATCCCTGTTCCCCCCGGCCATTATCCGGCCGTTATTCAACATGATTACCTGGTCGGCGAACAGTGATGCCATATTGGGATCGTGCATGGATGCCACGACACTTATACCCTTGGTTCTGCAAAGCTGCTTCATGGATGCCAGCAGGTGATACTGGTTGTTAAAATCAAGATGGTTTGTAGGTTCATCGAGAAGCATGACCGGTGTCGACTGTGCAAGGGCTCGTGCGAGAAGTACAATTTGACGTTCTCCGCCGGATATCCGGTTAAAATTTTTATCTGAAAGGGATTGTGCGTTTAATTCCTTGAGAGCGTCCATGGCTGTCCGGTAATCGGCTTCATCAGGCGAGGAGGTCATTTTTAAAAACGGGGACCGTCCCATCACCACTACATCCATGACACTGAAGGGAAAAATATCGATATGTTCCTGGGGAACCAGGCTGATGGCCCGGGCAATTTCACTCCTTGAAAGAGACATCAATGGTTTGCCGTGAACGAGAATTTTTCCTGAAGCCGGTGTCAGTATCCGGTTAAGGCAGTGAAGCAGGGTGGTTTTTCCAGACCCGTTTCTTCCCAGGATCACACAGAAACGTCCTTTCCTGACTTCAAAAGTGATATCCTTCAATATCACCTGATCCCTGTAATTGAACCCTATGCTGCGGCATTCAAGAATCAAATCCATCCGGTATTACGGTTCCTGTACATGAAATAGCCGAAAATCGGGGCCCCGGTAAGGGCTGTGATGATTCCCACGGGAATCTCGGCAGAAGACATGCTTCTGGCAAGTGAGTCGGCAAGCAAAAGAAAAATACCTCCCATAAGTGCTGTTACGGGAATCATCCGCTCATGTTCCGGGCCCACGAGAGATCTTGCCATATGGGGTATTACCAGGCCGATCCAGGAAATTTGTCCGCAGGTGGCCACTGAAACAGCTACTATAAAAGAGCAGGCTGTAATCAGGATGATGCGGAAAAATGCGGGGTTGATACCCAGGGATTTGGCCTGGATATCACCTAAAGAGAGGATGTTCAGCCTGAAACTGAGCATGATGAAAAGTATTACACCAGCCAGTGTAAAGGGTGTTATGGTGAGAACGTGATCCCATGTGACCCGGCTCAGGCTTCCCATTACCCAGAAGATAATGCCGGGCAATTCATCATAGGGATCTGAAAAATATTTGACAACCATGAGCATGGCATTGAAAAAAGACAACACCACCATTCCGGCAAGTACCAGAACGATGACAGGTTTTATGGAGATTGCTCTGGCAAGCCCCACACTCATGACAACAGCCAGGATACCGAAAGAGAAAGAGAGCACCGGGACCAATGTAAAAGAATCAATGGGAAGAACAAGACCCAGGGCTGCTCCAAAGGTACATCCTGCAGACACTCCCAGGATATCGGGTGAAACCAGCGGGTTGCGGAAAAGGGCCTGGTATACGGCTCCTGATACGGCCAGGCCCGTTCCCACGAGAACGGCCATTATACATCTTGGCAGCCGTATCCACAGCATCACCATTTCCTTGGACAGCTGATCACCGGATGCACTCCTGCCATGAATAAGATTTGATAAAAAAGTATGTGTTTCAGAAAATCCGATAACCACCCGTCCAGAAAATACAGACAGGATAAATGCACCAATCAGTATTAGCAGTAGAATGGAAATGATCCATAAAGATGAGGCCCTGGATTTCAATCAGTCCACCGTATCCATGAGCACTCCTCCCATTTGTGTCATGCTTTTTCCAAAGAGTGCTTTATGAAATACATCAGCCTGTTTCACTGTATCGATGTCTGAAAATCTTTTTGGATATGCTTTTTTGGCAATCCAGAGTGTTGCCAGAACCGAAAGGGGAGATGGAAAATCCCATGGTGCCAGGCTTGATGGACACCGGTATACAGCTTTTTGTGAAATGGCTTTTATCTGCTGCAGTGGTTTTTCTGAAAGCCGCCGGGTCTCGCCTGCTTTAAGATGCTGGGAAAGCACCATTATATCCGGGTTCCAGTTCACCAGCTGTTCGGGTGATATGTCCTGAAAATATCCGGTAAGGTGTGACGACACATTTTTTATGCCGGCATGTTTGAAAATTTCATCCTGGAGCATACTTCCCGTGGTCGTGCTGTAAAGTCCTATGGCAGATGAAAAATATCCGGTTTTTTTTTGCTCTTCGGCCAGACCGTCCAGCCTTTGAGTGACCAGATTCAGCACTTCGTCCATCTGTCGCTCCACATTCGGCATTTTTTCTGGTTCACCTGCAGCCTTGGCGATCAGGCGCATTGCATCCTTGATGGTTTCAAATGTTTCGGGAAAAATGATAATGGAAGGGATTTTCATGATATCCAGCCGTTCGGCAATTGAAGGGCCTTCCTTTTGAGAATATAAAATGACGAGCTCCGGCTTCAGGGAAACCAGTGTCTCAAAATTGATACCCATGGATTTCGTTCCCACCCCTTCAATATCTGCAATTTCGGGGAGCACAGCCAGCTGCAGCCGGTCTTTTCGAGAAGAATTGTCCACTCCGACCAGACGGTCGGCCAGCCCTAAAGAGAGCACACACAGGCTTGCCGGTTTAAAGGTGGTAACGATCCGGTTGACCGGACCTGTTATGGTTACCCTGCGGCCGGCCATATCTATGACTGCTCTTGTGTCCTTGTCGGCTGCCGTCGATATCCCCTGAGCGGCAGGGATAAATGCCATTGCAATAAACAGTGGGAACAGCAATTGTACTACTGTGCGCGAAAATTTCTTATTCATGATAATCCTTTCTTAATAAATGGTGCTTTCATGCAAGCTCAAATAGAATATCAATCCGCATTGTAACAGGTGGTTTGAAAAGAAAAGACGGGGGTCTTGGAAACGGGGAAGCCCTTTTTATTGCCTGGATGGCGGCTTCATCCAGATTTTTATGCCGGGAGCTCTTAATGATTTTTATGCCGGCCAGGGTTCCGTCAGCAGCAAGGACAAACTCGACTTTTACGTTTCCTTCAAGATGGTTTGATTTTGCAGATTCAGGATATTCTTTGAAGCTGTGTATCCGCATATTGAGCATTTCAAAGTATTCCCTGGCACTGGTAAATTCAATCTGTTCTTCATGTGTTCCTATATCAGTCAGCTCTTCATTGAGATAAGCTGCTGACAATCCCGCTACGTTCAAATTATCCGGCAGTTCGGGAATATCTATCCGGTCATGTTTATATTCCGGTTTCCTGGTACGGACTTCATCGATTTTAATTCGCGGGACAACCATACGGTTTGCTTTTACAATCCTGGTATCCTGAACTTTCAACTCTTTTGTCCTGGGTCTCGGTTTCGGGATCGCCCGGATATCAGGTTTGGATATCTGCTGCATTGTCAATTCAATGTAGGAAATAGCGCCGTTTTCATAGATTCCGGCGATATGCAGGAAAATAAAAACATGAATCACCAGTGAGACAAGAATGAACCCGTGGAGCAGAAAATTGGGAGATTCTTTTTTTTCCGGCATGTTTTTTTACAGCCCTTTTTCTGTCGCAAGACTAAGCCGGGAAGCTCCGGCAGCCTTGGCAATATCCATGACTTTCACTACCTTGTTAAGTATTGCTGTTCGATCTGCTTTGATGATCACCAGGCGGTCCGGATCATTGCCTATCATTTTTTTTATATGGGTATAAAGTTCATCGATGGGGATTTCTCTGTTGGAAATATAGGCACTTCCTTCCCTGTCAACCATAACCGTGATTTCCTGTTTTACCTGGGGAGCCGAGGCTTTTGCGTCGGGCAGTTTAATTTTAATCCCTTCTTCCACGATGAAATTGGTGGTCAGCAGGAAGTAGATCAATAACAGAAAAACAATATCAATCAAAGATGTCAAAGGCGCCTGGATCTGATAGGGACTCTTTCTGGGTCTGTTGAATACCGCCATATCAGACCGCCTTTTTGGAAATGGCCTTCAGGAAAAGGACGGCTCCGTTTTGAAGTCTTGCTTCGTACTTGTCCACTTTGGCCACCAGGTAGCTGTGAGCCATCATGGTCGGCAGGGCCACTGACAATCCCAGGGCAGTTGTCAGCATGGCTTCCCAGATACCTCCTGCAAGTACCGCTGCATTGACCTTGCCCCCCATTTCCTGGATTACCATGAATGCTTTGATCATGCCTATGATAGTTCCCAGAAGTCCCAGCAGCGGAGCGATATTGCCGATGGTCGCAAGGGTCTGAAGATATGAAGAGAGGTTTCGAACTTCATTTTCAGTGGCGTTCACAATGACAGATTCCAGCAGATTGTTATCCAGGTCTTTAGCTCCGATAGCCTTTTCCAGAACTCTTCCCATGGGGGAATTGCTCTGCCGGGATGTCTTGAGAGCCTCATCCGGACGACCTTCGAGTATCAGTTCTGCTACTTTGTTCTCGATATTTTTTCCCCTGGTACGGTTGACGGCATACCGGATCATCCTTTCACAGAAAATGGCCAGCACAAGGATGGAACAAAACAATATGGGAATAACCAGTATTCCGCCTTTTGATAAAAAATCCAGCATTTTTCCTCCGGTCGATCAACTGTCGGTTTCAGCGTTTTTTACAGTATCCACAAAATCGGGCTTTCCGTCAAAATCAAGGTCTCTTTCCCTTTTCACAACTGACTGGGTTTCATCATAGGTTTCCCACAAGTCAGGCGATCCGTTAAGGTTTGTATCTTCCATTACGGTTACAAGCTCTCCTTCTTCATACAGGTACCAGACGTTTATCTTCCCATCCTGGTTCGTATCCTCCTCTGCTCTGACAATAACTTCTCCGGGCTCGTAAAACCAGGTTAAACGGGTCTTGCCTTTTTGTTTCTCTTCCACTTTTTCGAGTTCACCTTTTTCACTGAAAGTCTCGACAATATCAGGTATACCGTCAGAATCCTCGTCAATCTCTTTTTTTCTCAGGATGTTGTTTTTGTAGTACTGCCAGGTATCCGGACTGCCGTCAAAACTGGTATCACTGATCAGAGCTTTTTTTTCCTGGTTTTCATCAAACAGTATCTCTGTATCGGATTTTCCATCCTGGTTTTTATCAATCAATGTTTTCACTATTTTATCGTTTTCAATCAACGATACATTTTCAAAAAAACCGTCCCCGTCGTTGTCCTGTTCAATGCGAAAAAGATTTCCGGCCCTGTAATGTCTTATCCGGTCAATATTTCCGTCAAGTTGTGTATCTTCAAGAGACTTGAGTAACTGCCCCTTGTCATCGAACTCGGCAAAAAAATCAAATTTGCCGTCAAAATCCTTGTCTTTTTTCTGAGTTTTATAAAGACCGTTTGAAAATGATGTCACGATATCGAAACTACCATCAAAATTGGAATCCTTTTTTTGCTCCATCGGCAGGTCCTCTTTAAAAAAGGTGACTTGGTCTGCAGTACCGTCTTCATTGGTATCCTCGTTACGGGATTTGATTTCACCATTTTCAAAATGAATCACTGTCCGAAATTTATTTTTCGCAAACTGATCCTTGCACAATCTGGAGAGCTTGCCGTTACCATCAAAAAAAAGGATACGGTCCATTATGCCGTCTTCATTGTCATCGTTTTCCTGTTTTACCGGCAGCTGATTTTTGTAGGTCGTCCAGGTGTTTATCGTGCCGTTGCCAGTTGTATCTTTTGTGGAGGATTGCAGAACCCCGTCTTCGAAGAGGTACACAGTATCAAACAGCCCGTCATTCGTAGTGTCTTTTTGTATTTTGGTTATTTGTTCCAAATCATTGAAAAAAGCAACCTGTAACAGGTTCCTGCTGACATCGAATTTTTCCTGGCGTGTCCGTTTTTCATTTTTAAAATGATCGACACTGTCCATTATTCGGTCATTGTCAGTATCCCTGCTAATTTTGAGCAGTTTCCCGTCCCGGTATACCTGTATCTTTTCAAAGATACCATCGCTGTCATCATCGATCTCCATCTGCAGGATGTTTCCGGAATCATCGTAAACCAAAACCTGATCCACTTTTCCATCCTCATCGAGATCCTTTTCTATCCGTTTTTCGGCCAGGGCACCTGCCGGAAGAAAAAAACAGACAGCCATGACGGTCAACAGCCGAAAAAAATTACGGTATTTTTTCTGTAGTTCATTCATAATTTCGAAACTAAATATAGTTATTGGTTACTATTGTCAAGTAATTAAAAATCTATACCCAATATGAACTATAAACTACAATATATAACACTTACTAAAAGGAATTTCGGCCGTTTTTGTATCATGCTTTTTCTTTTTGTAATGATGGTATATCGATTAACTTGATTATTTTTACTTTTCCACCTACCCAATCATAAGGCAAATAGATACGTCCGGCTTTCCCGCAAATTTTCACTGTTTTTTCAATCAGAACGTCGCCATAAACTTCAAACTTTTCTGCAGGGTTTGCTGCTTGCGCAATTTTTTTATCATCTGTATTCAAATGCATCATTTATAATGTCTCCTTTCCTATTCCATCATAAATGGATAAAGGTATTCTTCAGGTGGGACAAAAGTCTCCTTTACAGTTCTTGCCGATGTCCAACGCAGCAGATTCAAAAAACTTCCGGCTTTGTCATTGGTCCCGCTTCCCCTGGCGCCGCCGAAGGGCTGCTGACCAACAACAGCCCCTGTGGGTTTGTCATTGATGTAGAAATTGCCGGCACAGTGGGCAAGTCTGGCAGTCATTTCGACAATAGCCTGTCTGTCAGAGGCGAATATGGCACCTGTCAGGGCGTATTCCGATGTTTTATCAACCAGGTCCAGGGTCTGGTCAAGCTGATCGTCTTCATACACATACAGGGTCAGAACCGGTGCGAAAATCTCCTGTGTCATGGATTCATAATGAGGGTCTTTGGCTACGATCACTGTCGGATGAATAAAATATCCCTTTGATTTATCTGTATGCCCTCCCGCCAGGATATATGCCTGATCGGATTGCCCGGCCCGGTCAATATACCCTTTGGCATTGTCAAATGCAGCCTCATCGATAACCGCATTCATGAAATGAGAAAACCGGGTTACGGGTCCGATTGTTATTTTATCCAGTGCAGCCTTTATTCCGGACTCGATCTCATTCCACCTGGAACGGGGGACATACATCCGGGAACAGGCGCTGCATTTTTGTCCCTGGTATTCAAAGGCGCCCCTTATGGCTGCAGTGATAACCGGTTCGGGCGGTGCTGACGGGTGCATTAAAATGTAGTCCTTCCCGCCCGTTTCTCCCACTATCCTGGGATAGGATTTGTAGATGTCAATATTGGCCCCTGTTTTTTTCCATAATGTCTTGAATACCCTGGTCGACCCGGTGAAATGGATACCGGCCAGTTCCGGGTGGTTTAAAATCACATCGCCGACCATCGCGCCTTTTCCCGGAACAAAATTGATTACCCCGTCAGGAAGTCCCGCCTCTTTGAGGATTTTCATGATATAATACCCTGAAAGTACGGCAGTTGAAGCCGGCTTCCAGACAACGGTGTTGCCCATTAGGGCGGGTGCCCCGCAGAGGTTTCCGGCTATGGCCGTAAAATTGAACGGTGTCAGGGCAAAAACAAAACCTTCAAGGGGTCGGTATTCGGTTCGGTTCCATATCCCCTTTTCAGAAGATGGCTGATTCATGTATATCTCTTCCATGAAGGCAGCGTTGAACCTGAAAAAATCAACCAGCTCACAGGTCGCGTCAATTTCAGCCTGGAAGGCGTTTTTAGACTGACCTATCATTGTGGCGGCGTTGAGAAGGTAAGAATATTTTTGGGAGATCAGGTCAGCCGCTTTGAGGAAAATGGATGCCCGGTGTTGCCAGGGCATTGCCTCCCATCTTTTTTTGGCCTTGAGGGCTGACTGTATCGCCATTTCGACTTCACGCTCCCCGGCATTGCAGAAGGTGGCAATCACCCTGGAGTGATCATGTGGACATACAGCTTCTTTTTTGTCTTCGGTCCTGATTTCCTTCCCATCGATAATCAGTGGTATGTCAACAACCTTGCATAGCTGGCGGTTCAGTTCTTCTTCAAGAAGCTTGCGCTCAATGCTGCCCGGGATATATTGCTTGACCGGCTCATTATAAGGCTTTGGCAATTTTGGAATGCTGTTGTTCATTTTTTGTCTCCGCTTGTATCGTTGATATTGAAAACAATGCCCTGCGCCAATGGCAGATCATTCCCCCAGTTGATGGTATTGGTCTGGCGTCGCATGTAAATTTTCCAGGCATCGCTGCCGGATTCCCTCCCGCCGCCGGTATCTTTTTCTCCGCCGAATGCCCCGCCGATTTCAGCCCCGCTGGTCCCGATATTCACGTTTGCGATGCCGCAATCCGATCCAGTATGGGACAGAAATCTTTCCTGCAAGGCGATGGATTGGGTGAATATCGAGCTGGAAAGACCCTGCGGAACGTCATTATGCAGTTCAATGGCCTGTTCGAATGTATCATATTCAATGATATACAGAATCGGGGCAAAGGTTTCCTCCTGTACGATGGAATAATAATTTTTAGCTTCAATAATGGCGGGAGTGACAAAAATTCCTTTTTCAAGGCCCGGGACCGTCAATGGGGTTCCTCCGTAGACCACCGTTGCTCCCTGGCTGACGGCTGATTCAATGGCATGCATCATGGTTGCCCTTGCCTGGCTGTCGATGAGCGGCCCCATCAGGGTGCCGGTCTGCATGGGATGACCGATCCTGACTTGTTTATAGGCTTCGACAAGCTGCGCCATGAATTTTTCTTTTATAGAATGGTGGATGATGATGCGCCGGGTGGAGGTACATCGCTGGCCTGCGGTACCCACTGCACCAAAGAGCGTGGCACGCAATGCCATGTCAAGATCAGCATCCGGAGTGATTATGATGGCGTTGTTCCCCCCAAGTTCCAGCAGAGACCTGCCGAGACGGGTCGCTGCGGCAGCAGCGACTTTTTTCCCCATGGCGGTACTGCCGGTGGCACTTACCAGGGGAATCCTGTTGTCATTTAGCAGGGGATTGCCCACCTGGCCACGTTCCCCTATGACCATGTTAAATACGCCGTCAATATCATGCCTGTCCACCACCGGGGCGATGATATTCTGGATGGCAATAGCAGTGAGCGGGGTTTTCGAGCTTGGCTTGAAAAGGTTGACATCACCGCATACAGCCGCGATCAAGGCGTTCCAGGACCAGACCGCTGCCGGAAAATTAAATGCTGTAATAATCCCGACAATACCAAGCGGGTGCCACTGTTCATACATCCGGTGAAACGGTCTTTCGCTGTGCATGGTCAATCCGTGAAGCTGCCGGCTCAGACCCACGGCAAAATCAGCTACGTCGATCATCTCCTGGACCTCGCCAAGGCCTTCTGCAAGAATTTTACCGTTTTCAAGAGTGATGAGTGCACCAAGGAGATCTTTCTTCTCTCTTAAGGCAACTGCAATTTCCCTTATGATTTCTCCTCTCCGGGGGGCAGGCATCATCCTGAATTTATTAAATGCGTTTACAGCTTTTTTGACAACGGTTTCATAATCGGAATTTTGGGCTTGAACTACTGTGGCAAGAGGTTTCCCATCAATGGGAGAAAAGGAGACCAGTTTTTTGCCGCCGGTCTTTATCCACCCCTGTGATGATCCTGTGGTAGCACCTGGATTGACCGGTTTTATACCAAGATCTGTTAAAATACTTTCAGTTGTTTTTTTCTGCATGGGGGTCCTTATTTTTGACAGTCATAATGCATTATTATTGTGTGATGGTATTATCCATTATTTTATGTTAAAGTAAAATTCATAATATTTATAATTAGCATGAGCTGTATTCATAATGAGGATTATTCATGGATCTGTATCATCTTAAAACGTTTTTCACGCTGGCAAAAATACAGAATTTTACAAAGGCCGCTGAACATCTGTTCATTACCCAGAGTGCGGTAAGTCACGCCATTAAAAAACTGGAAGCCTCCATTGAAACTCCGCTTATTGACAGGAAGGGGAAGCGACTGACACTGACACCGGCAGGTAAGTCACTGTACCGGTCCTGCGAAAAAATTTTTTATGAAATTGAAAAAGCGGACCAGGACATAGCCAGGTGTAAAGAAGAAAAGATACTGTCCATCCGTGTCGGCGGTACAGTGGAATTTGGAACAACCATTTTAATGAACCATATCAGGAACTTTTTAAACACCTATCCGGATATTCATCTTGATTTTCTTTTCTCCCATCACCTGATCGATCCTTTAATCGAGGACAAGGTTGATCTGATCATCGACTGCAAGACTCATCTTCATCAGAATCTGGAAAAAATATTCCTCTTCAGGGAGCATTACATTACCATAGCATCACCGGAATTTTTATGTACTGAACAAATAAACTCCCTGGACGATCTTGAACGGGTGAAAATTCTTTCATTGGATAAAGACCTTGAATGGTGGCATAATTTTATAACTGCAATCCCAGCGGACAAGCAGGACTGTTTTAAAAATGTCATGCAGATCAACCATGTGAGGGGACTTATCAACGGGGCTATTGCAGGGATAGGAATCGGATTCGTTCCCCGTTATACCGTCATCGACGAGCTTGAAAAAAAAATCCTGGTGGATCCCTTTCCCCTTATCAAGCCGGCCGCAGATGCATTCAGTATCTACATCAAAAAAGAGAAACTGGCATTCCAAAAAAACCAAATACTAGTTGATTATCTGACGCGGCTCAAACCATCTCAATTCGGTGGAGACTAAAGCTGCTAAGGACCGGGTAGAATTTACAGGGATTCATTAACCCCCTAAACTCATTTTTCAACAGGTAATCTCACTAAGGCAGCTATTGACATAAAATAAGCAATCTTTTAGAAACAAGAGCCAGACCAATTCTGCGCGAACAGGAGGGAAAAGATGAAACGGATCAATACAATCCGGTGTGTGGTACTCGCATGGCTCTTTCTGATTTTGACCTGCAGCTCGGGCCTTGCAGATCAAGCCATGCCGGACAGGATGGTTCTCAATATCACAACAACACCGCACATCAGCCAGGCAGTCACCTGGCGGACAGTCAAAAATGGAGGTTCCCAGGCAGCCCAGATTTTAAGGCTACCAGAATTATTGAATCCGGATTCGGTCCCTAAAACCATTCCTGCCCTCACAGCCAGGATAAATATCGATTCTGAAAATCAGGTGCTCCACCATTCCGTGGTATTCGAATCACTGCTGCCCGATACCTTATATACATACCGTGTGGGCTCAGACGGTCAATGGAGTGAATGGAACAGGTTCAGGACCGCTTCAGACCGGCCGGAACCTTTTACGTTTCTTTATTTCGGCGATATTCAGAAACAGGTTTTTTCCATGTGCTCACAGACTATCCGGTCTGCATTTCAAAATGAACCGGGAGCAAAGTTCTGGCTTTTTGCCGGCGACATGGTGAATAATGGTCCGGATGATCCGGAATGGGCGGAATTTTTTTCTGCCCTGGGATGGATATCCCGCACGGTACCCCTGGCACCTGTACCTGGTAATCATGAATATCCGGATCCACGGAAGGTGAGTCCGGAAGACCGCCGGATGACTCCACTGTGGCATGCTCATTTCACCCTGCCGGAAAACGGTCCCGAAGGCCTTGAAGAGACGGCCTACAGCTTTAATTATCAGGGGGGCTGTTTTATCATACTCAATGGGAATGAACGCATCGAAGAACAGGCCGGATGGATGGAGGGCATTTTGTCGGCCAACCGTCTGCCCTGGATTATTGTCGCTGTTCATCAGCCGGTGTATTCCATTTCAGAACGCAGGGACCGGAAACAGTTCCAGGAAATTTTTGTCCCCCTGTTTGACCGGTATTCTGTGGATCTGGTATTACAGGGGCATGATCACGGGTATGCCCGGACCCTGCCCTTGAAAAACCACCAGCCGGTTTCCGCCAGAGAAAAAGGTACGGTTTATGTCATCTCCAATTCCGGTCCCAAATTTTATCCGGTCAGCAGGCGTTATGAACATCTCATGGCAAAAATGATGTCGGATCATATATGGGTACAGTCCATCCGTTTGGACGGGCCGGATCTTTATTTTTCGGCCTTTGACATGATGTATGAAACAGTGGATGAGTTTATTATCAGTAAAAACATTAAACGGAAATGATCAGCATCCCGGTTGATCAATAAATGGGGTCAGCAGTAAATGGTGTCAGGCTTGCATTATTGCGCTTTTGATCCTTGACAAGAAACAATTTTTGATAAAAAAACAATAAAACAAGCCTGAACCCGGGCATCATCGTTGAAGCCCGAAAGTTGAATTATTCAGCCCAATGGAGAAAAAAATGGAACAACCGGTATTGTTTGAAGTCAATCATCACATTGCCAGGATTACATTGAACCGTCCTGAGAAGCGAAATGCCATTAACCGGGAACTTCTTTTACATCTGTATAACTGCCTTGAAACGGTTTCCGGTCAGGATGACATCCGGGTGGCCATACTGACCGGAAACGGTAAATCTTTCTGTGCCGGAATCGATCTTTCCGTGATCCAGACGGAAAACCTGTTCGATCCCAGGGGGGATGGAACCGATCTGCCGGATATCATCTATCGGTGTACGAAACCCATTATCGGTGCAATAAACGGCCATGCCATCACAGGCGGCTTTGAACTGGCCCTGAACTGTGATTTCCTTATCGCATCAGACCGGGCATCTTTTGCAGATACCCACTCCATCGTGGGGATTCATCCGGGCTGGGGCATGACCCAGCTTCTCCAGCAGGCCGTAGGTCGGCGAATGGCAAAGCAGCTTTCATTTACCGGTCAGTTTATCGGTGCGGAACAGGCCCTGCAATGCGGGCTCGTTAACGAGATTGTCCCGCATGATCAGCTTATCCCCCGGGCGGAACAGATTGCAGCGCAGATCTGCAGCATGAATCAGGATATCCTCGGGAAGGTAAAATCCTTGATTGAATATAAAAATCATGCGACATTGCAGGATGCATTTGATCGTGAACGCTGCGGATTCAGGCAGTTTGTCGATGGATTCGCTAAAAAAGGATAAACCGCTCCAGGAGCGGATAGAACACTTTCAAGATATTCAGATGGTTGGTGGGGATGAAATGAACGATGAAAAATATTTTTATGATGACCGTATAAAACCCGTTCCCGAAAAAGGGGAAAAAAATCCCGAAGTATATGCTGCCCGGATTTTTGAACGTGTCATACGGCTGGATCGCCGTTCTTTTATTGAACTTATGGGGTGTGCCGGCGCCCTGGTTGCCGGATGGGGACTTCCGTCACTGGTTCTGGCAGAGGAAAAAAAGTCTGGCCCTGGCTGCTACGGATTCCATTCTCATACCGAGGAGGTCAGATCCATTGCATTCAGCAAAGACAGCAAGCTGATGGCTTCAGCCGGGAAAGACAGCTATATAAAAATATGGTCGATTCCCGAAGGGGGTCTGATCAGGGGGATGAAAGACGGCATTTTTGCTATTAATACCATATCATTCAGCCAGGACGGAAAGCTGCTTGTAACAGGTGACAGCGATGGAACCGTAAAATTATGGTCCGTGGACAGAGGCAATCAGGTAAATGAGCCGATGGGACACGGTTCAGAAGTGAAAACTGTCTGCTTTGACCGGGAAGGAAAGACGATCATTTCCGGTGGGACAGACAATAATATTCTTTTCTGGTCAGCATCTGATGCAAAAATCAAAGAAAAAATCAGTCCGGCGGCGGAAGGACTTACAGGAGTGGCCTTTCATCCTGGGCTGGAGCTGATAGCATGCGGTTCGAAAAATGGTTCCATCCGGGTTCATTTTCCATTTTCAAAAAAGAAGCCTATAAAGTTTGGAAGCCACCAGGGAAAAGTGCACTGTTTGAGTATCAGCCCGGATGGCCGCATCATTGCCTCCGGGGGATATGACGGCACAATCCGGCTGTGGAATGCCCAGAACGGCAGCCAGATAAACATACTCAAAGATCATGAGGAATCGGTTTATGCTATCGGATTCAGTCCGGACGGTAAAATCCTGGTTTCAGGTGGCTGGGATTGCAGGATCCGCCTATGGGATGTTGAATCCGGCGGTCTGAAATTTGTCCTGGAGAAACCCCTGCCTGAAAAGATAACAGCCTGTGGTTTCAGCCCGGACGGAAACTGTGTCGGAGCCGGCCTGAAGAATGGAAGCCTTCTGGTATGGTTTTATCCCGGCATGACTGTGGGCAGGTGCCTGATGGATGAAGCCATAACGAAAGAAAAAACTGCCGCAAGCCGGTACCGGGTTGAGGGAGAAAAGGAAGCTATTTCCTATCGTCTTGATGGCAAAACTTATACCCAGCCGTGCGGCAGTCCTTTTCCCGCCGGCGCAACCTGCATCTGCAATTGTGTCGCCGGGTTTTTTACCGGCACGGGAACGACCTGCATCTGCAATACAGTTACAGTGCCTGCCGGCACAAGAATACCGGCCGGATCCGTGTGTACCTGCAATACAATCATGGTCGGCGGCCTGAAACAGGTCACGAATCCAGGCTTGAAAGCGGCGCCTGCAGCCCCGAAAACCTATGTGCCGTCCACTAAAAGATCCACCAACCGGTTCTGCAGCTGCGATCAGGTCTGTACCTGCAATCTGATTTATTATTGATATTGAACAACACCCATAGGACAGATAAGTCATTGATGAAAAACTAGGGGTAAATTTTTTTGGAACTTTATACAATCCCTTACGACGATCAATATATCGTTTACCGTCCCCTTTTAAGGCTTGCATTTGCTGCCAACGCAGCGATGGTGAACCTGATTGCAGGGATCACTCCTGAGAACAGCGCCGGGCTTTCCAATAAGCACCCGGAGGCATACGAGTTTCTGAAGGGTATCGGTTTTCTGGAGCCTGATCCCGAAAGACCACCGGACTTGGACTTCCAGGCACCTGATACGGGAATCCTCTGTATGACCAATATATGTAATTTGAGATGTATTTACTGTTACGCCGCAGCAGGAGAAAATCCCCTGAAGAAAATATCTGTTTCAGCCGGGAAAAACGTGATCGATACTGTTTGGAAAAATGCAGTCAAAACAGACAGATCGTTTTTCAGCATCGGATTTCATGGCGGGGGTGAGCCTACGGCCGCCATGGCCGAACTAAAGGTGCTGGTTGACTATGCCAGATCAAAACCGCTCCCTGCTCATTTGAGCCTGACAACAAACGCCTGCTGGCCGGACGCTGCCGCCACCTGGATTTTAGATCATTTTGATTCATTCAGTATCTCCTTTGACGGGATAGAAACAGTCCAGAACCGGCAGCGGCCAAGAGTAGGCGGTAAAGGTTCTTTTAACCAGGTTATGGATGTCATATGCCGGCTTGATCAAAAAAATGCCGAATATGGTATCCGAATGACTGTAACCGATGAGAGTGTCGATTATCTTTCAAAAGGGGTTGATTTTCTATGCAGAGAAACAGGCTGCCGGACCATTCAGGTCGAGCCGGCATTCGCCCGGGGCAGAGCCGCCCGGAGGTCAACTGCACTGTCGGATTTTGGACGATTCGAAACCGCATTCCTGGATGCTTATGACACGGCCTCCTTGTTCGGCAGGCGCCTTTATTATTCCGGTGCCCGGCCCTGGCTGATTACACAAAGATTCTGTGAATCTCTTTTCAAGTCCATAATTTTAACACCCGACAATACGATCACCGGATGTCTCGAGGTCATTGACAGCGATCATCCCCTCATGGATCTCTTTTCCATGGGACGGCCGGAAGATGCCGGAATAGACCAGATGGGCCATGAAGCAAGAAAACGTCTCACAAAAATGATTCAGGCCCGGCAGGCACATTGCCGAAACTGTTTTTGTTTCTGGCATTGTGCCGGAGACTGTCCGGCCAAGGCTTTTCTGGCTCCTTATCCATCCCTTGAAGAAAATCCCCGCTGCCGCTTGAACAGAAACCTGACCAAGGCTTTGATTATCCGCTATATGGCGGCTGGAGCAATAAAATGATGTGGCTTTCTTCCCAAGGAACTTTTTTTATGAAATCATTTGACGTACTGTCCTGTTAGCTATGTACCTGGCACTAAGACGCGATAAATCAGGGCTTTGCTATGTGCTGCGGCAATCCTATGAAAAAGACGGCCAATTCCTGTCAAGGGACCTGTGTGATATCGGACCTGACCCGTCACAACACATTATTTATCCCGGAGGCAACTCATTTTATATTGATCCGGCCATAATTGAAAAGCTGTCTCAAAGCAATACCCGAGTCAGTCCGGATGATTTGGAAGATCTTTTCTGGCCCTTTGTTGATACCGATATTAAAAACGCCACATCCCATTTCAGGAAAAAATCACGAAAATCGACTTTTAAACGCTTGAGCAAAACAGAAAAGATTGAGATTCAAAAACGGGTGCATTCATTTGATAAACGGCGGGCTCATTTTCTGAGATTTGGCGCCATGGATCAAGGTCCTGTGGAAAATATGCCGGCCGCCCTGTTTAAAAAACTCGCCCGCCAGTCCCTGCAGGTTCTGAATATTACCAGGGATGAGTTTAAAACCATGTCTGACAAAAAATTGACTCGAAAATACAGAAAACTTGCCGCCAGAAGCCACCCAGACACCGGCGGTTCGCATCAGGAATTCATCCGGCTCAATGATGCCTATGAAAGCCTGATGCAAAAAATGAAGCATCGCAGAGTTTAATCCGTTTTAAATTCATCCAGTTCAGGCGCTTTAAAAAGCCCTTGAATAACAGTTCCCAGAAAAATGGCCGCTGAATCAAGGAGGGAAGCATGGAAATACAAGACTTAGATATCAGCGAATATCTGGATGGGTGATCGCTCCTGTAGATGTCCCTTATGACATCAAGAAAGAAGTGGTTGTCTGCCCACCGGCAAAAATGACATCGGAATCTTTCCATGATTTTGATTTTTCTTTAAATCTGCGCTTGACATCGTAAAAATTAAAGGTAAAATGACGATTATGAAATTCAATTTTTTGATAAACCGGCACATTGAAAAATATCTGCCGCCAGATTCCAGAAAAAGAATTGTCATCCTGACCGGTGCCAGGCAAACAGGGAAAACAACACTGGTCAAATCAAGGTATTGTGAGTTGACTTATTTGAATCTTGATGCAGCCGAATACAGGGATATCGTAAGCCAGACCTCTTCTCTGGCCTGGCATCGTGTCTTCGGACCTGCGGTTATCGACGAAGCACAAAAAGAACCGGCTGTTTTTGAAAAAATCAAATTTGCCTATGATGCCGGAGATATCTCTTTTTCCGTTTTAACAGGCTCAAGCCAGATACTTCTGTTGAAAAACATCCGGGAGACCATGGCGGGAAGGGCCTTCATATTTGAGCTTTGGCCGTTGCTTCAGTCTGAACTTCACAAGGTTGCCGCGAAGCAGGCGCCATGTATCCCGCTGCTTCAGGAAATCATTGTTCGATCCGATTTATCCGGGATGTTGGCACAGATACAGCCTATCCTGTTCGGAACTGCGGAAATCGATTCCATCGAAACGGAACAGCACCTTCTTCAGTGGGGCGGTATGCCCGGTCTGTTGCCGTTGTCAAAAAACGAGCGATGGAAGTGGCTGAAAGATTACTGCTATCTTTATCTGGAGCGGGACCTCGGGGACCTGGCCAAACTGGATGATCTAAGGCCGTTTCGGAAGTTTCAGCAACTGGCGGCTTTAAGATCAGGCAAACTGTTGAACTACTCTGAACTGGCACGTGATACAGGGGTCAGCGTTGATACTGCCAGACGCTATCTTGAGTACCTGAAGATATCCTATCAATCTATTACGTTGCAGCCGTTTTACCGAAACCTGACAAGCAGGGTGATTAAATCCCCCAAGCTGTACTGGCTGGATGTAGGAATACTCAGACAGCTGTCAGGGTTCAAAGAAGGGTTGACCGGCGAATTGTACGAGACCATGGTGGTAAGCGAGATTTACAAATGGGTGAAGACATCTCAGACTGAAACCGACATCTATTTTTACAGGACCCAATCCGGTATGGAGCTGGATTTGCTGTTGAAGACAGATACAGGATATATCGGTATGGAGATTAAATCACGCGAAACTGTTGTAAAAAAGGACTGGCGAATCATGGGCAGAATTGCCCGGGAGCTGGCAGATGAATGGAAGGGCGGAATCGTCGTTTACAGAGGCAATCAAATTTATCGTCTTGATGCCGGTTTGAGTATCTGGGCCGTCCCGTCCCGGAGACTTTTTCAGTCTGGCTAAAAAGCGTCGCACAGAATTTTAGCCCTCACGGGAGCCGCTATGCCCTGATCTGTAAAAAAGAACAATCAGCATCCCGGTGCCTGCAGAAAATATTCCGGCCAGATACATTCCAATGGACAACTTTTTGTTGTGGACCTTTCTTCGAACCCGGTTAAAATAGATCACGATCACCAGGAGCATCAGAAAGGGACCCAGGAAAGAGGAGGCATCCGTCAGGGTCTGAAAAAGGGATGTCAGGATGCCAGCATCCCTTATCATGAAGAGATGGGCGGCACCAAAGATCAGTACCAGAGCCAGGGATGAACCGATCGGCCATGAATCCGACATGCCCAGCCGTCCGGGGGGCGTTGCCATTGGCAAAATTATGGCTGATATCCCCGGTGTGGCAGTCGATGCAGGTTAATCCTGCCTGCTGGTGACCTGCCAGATACCCGATGCGGTATCTAATGAAAACCCATCGCTTAGCGGCAGTTCTGCATGTGCAGACGGGGAAGGAAAAGAGGCCGGAGACCAGGCCATTATCAACGCCCGGATCCAGAAAATGGAACTGGTTTACCACAGGATTCTTTTCTCCGAAACAGAAAGTGACACCCCGGGCATGGCCACGCTGGCTTGATCCTTAATTATTGCATAATTATATTGAAGGCGGATATTCCAGCAGGTCCAATTGTTCAATAAACCTGTAATCTTTCTGGTTTTTCGAAATCAGCTGGGTGCCGTTGACAATGGCTGTTGCAGCAATCAGAGCATCGGCTATCAGCAGCCCATGGCTCAGACGATAAGTTTTCAGCAGTTCTGTTGCAGTATCAGAAATTCGATTGTCCAGACTGAGGATCTCAAACCGCTGGAAAAAATTTTCCAGCAAAGTGAGCTCTTTTTTGTTCCGGCACCCGATTATCATCTCCATTTATGTGACAACGCTGATAGCCAGCAATGACTTATCTTCGATCTGCTGAAGGCAGTTGACAGCATCTTCAACAGAATGGGCGGCATCGATAAGGATATCAGTATCGACGACAATCATATCAGCTTCGACCCCATTCTGCGGCTCTGGTGTTTCGAACCCATTGGCTGCTGTCCTTCATTTCCTCTCTGTCTTCCCAGATCCCAATAAACGGTTCACTGGCAATTTTATCTCTGACCTCCTTTTTCACCGGGCGTTTTTTTTTGTACAGATTTTTTAAAAACGATACAAAATCAAATACCTGTCGTTGGGCCTCCGGCGGCAGGGTGGCAATATCATTACTTATGTTCCGTACTTCCATTTTTTCATCTCGCTGCTAATTGGTTGAAACCACTTCGTCCTGATAATCTCCAATATACCCTTTTTTTCAATATATGCAAATAGGGATAGGGATAGGGCTTTCTGTCTTTTGATGTATAGACCACTTTGGCAACACCATCTGTTGAGTCTTTTGCCGGAACATAGACCATTCGTTCCTGGGAAAAACAGGCCCGGTTAATGTACCGGGCCAGGTTGCCAAGACCGGTTTTGTCAGAAGGTGTTATCCTGTCACCGATATAAACATGGAAACACCCGGGAAATGGTATGCTACCTGATGTCCCTCTGAGTGGGATGACAATAAAAAAGAAAAATCAGCACCCCGGTGACCCCCACGGCAGAAATACCGTGAATGATTGAAATGATGAACATGGCAATGGTATCCGACGGCCACCCGAGCCACAGCAAAAGACCGGTGCCTGCGGAATATCCCTATGCCGGCAACAATAATCTCCGTTTGACTATGAAAACAATATCCGGTCCGTTCTGAAATTTAGGAAAGCTGGGGCAGATGACAATGTCAAAATCACCCGCTCCAATCAGCCGGTTGATGTCGGAAACACTTGAATTGAAAGAATGCAGCTCAAATTCAGTCTCTTTAAGAAAAGACTGATAAACGGAAACGGAAAGAACAGCCCTTGAATCTTCAATAACCGCTAATTTTATCATGACCTGAATCGTTATCAATCCGTGAACGATTTGTAAAGGCTGCGGGAATAGAAGTTATTTTTTTCCGGGCCGGATCAAAGAAAACAATCCCTGTTTTGGCGGTTAAAACCGGGCCATGAAATCCTATTTGAAAGAACGGCTGAAAAGATCATTTATTGCTGCTTTCCCTTCTTCTGAAAGATTCCGGGTTCCGGTTCCGCAAAAGGTTTTATGGGAAATAACAGGTGTGTCTTCTGTCCAGTCACTTTCTTTCCAGGTATACCATTTGTTGGTTCCCTGATCAAACACACTGACCGGCCGGTTGAAAAATTTAGCCAGCTCCACCCCCCATCCGGTGCCGCCTTTAACTGTTTTATCCTCCTGGATCCAGCCGACTGCAAATACCTGATACCCCTTGTTTACCATATGAAAAATCACCTGGAACACCTTTCGGATTTTATCGGCCGGGGAATATCTCCTGCCCATCCGTTCGGATACGATTTCCATACTGATATCCCCTTTTTTTAATTCAGCGTCACTGAGGATGGTGATGTTTTTATCCCGGGAACAGGTATGTCCTTCAAATGAGAAATTGATTTCATTGATTCCATGGGCCTGTGCCTGTTCCCCGAAGGTTTCTTCCGCCCCTTTAAGCCCGCCGCTGTAAAAACTGTATTCATTGCTGTTCATTGCTGCTTCTCCTGTTTTAATACCTTCAGATGGGTAAAAAGATTAAAATAAATTAGGTGGTAGCCGGATGAAATAAACCCAGTGACGGTTCTCCAAAAAAAATATGGAAAAATCTAATCCGACAATAATAGATCATACCGGGTTTATTGTAAAGTTAGAAAAATTACAGAATGATTCCAGCCAGCCCAATTTCTATTTATTGGTTTTGTTCTGCCTGCATGGAACCGGAGAGAAAATGAAGAACACCAATTTTGCCCTGCTGCTGGAAAATATCAGTCCGGAAGGGTTGCTGTTGACGTTGGGTCTGTTATTAATGGGGATTAGTTTTGGATCCCATGCGTTCTACAAGGAGAAAAGTGGAACTTGAAAGTCTGAGAAAATCCGCTGAATTACATTCTGAAATTTATTCTGAAGATGATGAGCTAAAAGAACTGACCGAAACGGCATTCAATGGATGGCCGGAATGACAGTGCTGAAAAGGAGTATGATCATTGACGTCAATCTTGATCCGGCAAAAGGTTCAGAAATTGGAAAAATCAGACCTTGTGTCGTTGTGACGAACGACATTTATAACGAAAGAGTCCCTGTTATCCAGATCGTTCCGATTACTGAATGGAGTGAAAAAAAAGCCCGGATAAAAACCAATGTTGTAATTTTTCCTTCCCCCGATAATGGGTTAGCAAAAAAATCGATAGCAGACTGTTTGCAGGCACGTCCAATAGATCATCATCAGCGATTGGTCAAAATCCGGGGGATTGAAGAGAAATATGCGGAGATTTCCCTTTGTGGATAAAATTCGATTATTATTGGACATTGATTTACAAATATTGAAATATGGTGAATATTCGATTAAGATTCAAAAAGAAACCGCGCAAGAAGCTGTGGAGATTAAAAATGTTTAACAAGGCAGATGTACCCAGGCTGGATAAAACGGTGATATTATAAACCATTGTGGAGGTTAAAAATGACCAATACAGATCACATTCTCAAGGAAGCATCAATTTTAAGGCCCTTCGAAAAGGCTCAACTCATTGATCAGCTTATATCAACTCTTGATGAACCCGATAAGAAAATGGATGAATTATGGGCGAAAGAGGCCGAGAATAGGATTGAAGCCTATGACTGTGGAAAACTCAAGGCGGTATCTTTAGAAGAGGTCCTTCAAAAATATAGGTAGAATCCAGAATGAAGATAAATTTTCTCAACATCGCCCAGAAGGAGTTATGCCATTGAATACTACAATTTCGAGGTGGCTGGGCTTGGAGATACCTTCCTGGCTGAAGTTTTGAATGCGTTGGATAGGATCGGCCGATTTCCTGAGGCATGGCACCCATGCTCAAAAAGAACAAGGCGTTGTCAAACTCGACGTTTCCCATACGGAATTCTTTATCAAATACGAGAAAAAGAAATTCTGATTGTTGCGGTTGCGAATCTTCATCGAAAGCCAGATTATTGGAAAGATCGAATATAAAAAAAAGCCGCTGCCGGGGATAATGATTTCTTGACAGGGCTTTGTCCTTTCTTTAATATGCTTGTCAGTAAGTCCAAAGGGATAGGATGACGAAGCCGGAACCCTGCAGTTTCAAGCATTTAAGATGAACAAACACAACCTGGTTAACTTTTAGATTGAAGTTAACTGATGGTTCTTTCACTCTTTTAGGAGAGTGCTATTAAAAAAACTTATCCTTTTCTCCTTCAGCTGCCAATACTATTTATCCTCAATGGTTTCGGTTAATTCATGTGCAATGCTGGTGCTTTCAAGGCGCATGATACTCTCTTCAGAATGGCCAAAACTTAAAAGGTTAATACTGCCATACCAAGTGATCTTATCATCGATGATGGCGAATTTTTGATTTAAATATCAAACGTATACCTGCTTTATCAACCTTTGAAAAAATATCTTCCAATGAAGCTTGACGATCTTTTTTAAATTCATCAACGGGCCTCGTAATAATTATTATTTCCACCTGCTTTTTCAAGATTTCACTAAAATGATCCATCATTTGGAGAATCCGCTTTTGAGTAACAAACGGACTGATTATCAACAGACGTTTTGATGCACTGTCTATGTCCTGCAAATAAACTGGGAAAAAACTGTCTTTATTGAAAATGATATTGGTTGGTGCGTCAGGCAACGTTGCCACTTTTATTTTGTAACCGATTGCGGCATACCCTTTAAGTCTTTTCCCGTACATTTTTTCGAGCATTTTCACATGAAGATCAACATAATCATATATCTGCACATCTTTTTTAGGCTCAAATAAACGGTGCAACCTGCCTGCGTATTGCTGAATGGTCCCTTTCCAGGAGATGGGCATGGCCAAAAATAATGTGTCAAGGCGGGCCTCGTCAAAGCCCTCTCCAATATAGCTGCCTGTCGCAATCAGGACAAATGATTCTGTATCAGGTATAGAATCGATTTCTCCCATTATTTTAGCGGTTTTTTTAACTCCCATGCCACCTTTGAGGCAGATAATGTTCGGGATCTCTTTTCTGATCTTTTTTGCCAATTCATCGATATGGGAAATACGATCTGTTAAAATTAAAGAATTTCGTCCTTTATTATAGCACTCTATAACATCATCTATGATCAATTGGTTTCTGATTTCATCTGATATAAGATTGGATTTGATTTCCTGAATGGTGGGTTCAACACGATCTTTGTTATGGATAATTTTAAAGGACGTAAATCTTGGAATCAGATAGTGTTCAAAAGGTCTTTTTTCAGCCTGCTTTTTTGCATCCACTGAAAATCGAATAGGCCCACAGTAAAAAAAGATTATTGGATGATGCCCATCTGACCGGTAAGGCGTAGCTGTTAGCCCATAGATATATTTTGCTGTTGCATGCTTGAAAATTTGTTCAAAAGTAACCGCTGGAACATGATGACATTCATCCACTATAATCATTCCATAATTTTTAATCATTTCCTTGACATCACCATTTATATTCATTGATTGCATAATCGCAATATCAACAATCGAACTCAACCGATCTTTACCGGCGGCCATATATCCGATTACATTTTGCTCCTTTTTCCGGCCTCTTTTTTTAGGCAGATCCGGCAGTGATTCATTTATAATCAAAAATTGTTCCAGCCTTTCTCTCCATTGAGAAAGCAGCTGTTGCCTGTGAACGATCACAAGTGTATTCACTTTTCTGGCGCTGATTAATTTGGCCCCGATAACCGTTTTCCCAAATGCTGTTGTGGCAGATAGTACGCCATTTTCGTATGCCAAAAATGCATCAACAGCTCTCTGTTGCTCCTCTCGCAATGATCCATTGAATTCAATATTAACTTTATTTCCAGGGTTGGTCTCATCCATATATTCTTGTTTGACTTTGAAATCATTTAGCAAGTGTTTGATATCATCTTCACACCCACGAGGCAGTGCCAGGAAGCTTTCATAATCATCAGAACAGGATATGACCCGTGGCTTTCCATATGTTGATATTCTCATGGCTTGGGCTTTGTAAAATGCTGGATTTTTAAAAGCCGCATAGCGTTTAAGGGTATTCAGTGCCTTTTGACTTAATCCTTTTTTCTCGACGTATAACATACTGGATTTAATAATCGTGACAGTTTTGGGAAAATCATTATCCGTTAATTCAACAGCTTGCTTTATCCATGGTTTTGCCATTGATTCATCATCTTTAAGTAACCCCAGGTCATTTCCTTTGCCAAGTTTTTTAATGTATAAAGTCAGTTCTTCCTCATCCATTTTTTTAATATTTGACAGAAAGCTCCATTGATCCGGGTAGGGAGCAAAGTCTTCGTCAATAAAAACTGAATTCCCTTTATTCCGAGGAATTTTCTGGAGTGGCAAAGCGATCAGATTGCCAAAACCACCTTTGGGCATGGTATCCTGATTGGGGAATAACCTGTCATAGGAATTGAATGAGATTTTATGTCGTTTACTCATTGAATGGGTCAAAAGTGACGTTCCAAATTTTCGTGCCAGAACAGCCGGGATCTTATCCTTGAAAAAGAACCATGCATGGCATCCATTGCCGGACTGGGATCGTTCTATTGCAACAGGAATTTCAAATTGAAAGCATGTTTCTCGTATAATCGAAATATCTTTCTCCCAGCCCTCCTTATCAAAATCAATGGCCAGAAAACAACAGGTTTCATCAAGGTCCATCGGATAAATCCCAATGACAATTCCACCCCTGAGGTGCTTATCTGTTGCCGATTCATTTAAGGGTGAATATCGTTTTTGCTCACATCCGGAACACTTGATTTTTGGCTTATTGCAGATACCAGGCACCCATTCATTCAAACAAACTGGGCTATATCCGGAAATCCCTTTTTTGTTTTGCCATTTTCTCGCATATACATCGCTCCTGCCTTTGAACAGTGATATAAATAGTGAAATTTTTTCATTCGTCAAAGAATACTGATTAATAGATTTACCGCCAGATGAGACATCACTTGATGAAGCAACATCAGGCTTTTGATCTAATACTTGCCCCTCTGCTTTTTGAAACAATGATTTTTGAGACAGCGCCGGCTTTTGGATAGAAATTATGGAGTCTTGCTTAGATTCTAATTTTCGAATCTTTGCTCTGAGATATTCATTCTCTTCAAGAAGTGCATTATATTCCTTTACAAGTTTATCATATCTATTGTCACTCATTCGTCAATATAGAAGGATTGATTATAAACTTTCTAACGAGCCCTTGATTCTCTTTGGATCTCGTCGTAAATCCAGAACCCTCCAGATTATAATGGCTGATTCTTTTTTAAACTTGTAATAAATGGCATAGGGAAATCTTTTTGAAAGCATTCGGTGATAACCATAAAATACAGGGTGTATGCCCGCATACAATGTCAGAGAATCAATATCGGAAAACAAAGAATCGAAGAAGTATTCTCCCAATCCTTCACCTTGTTTTTCATAAAACAACCGACCTTCTGACAAGTCAGTTATTGCGGACGAGAGGATTTCAATTTTCATTCAAAGTGTTTCTGCAGATCCTTTTTGGCGGTTTGCCAATCCAGAACTTTTTCTTTCCCTGCGGCAAATCGGTGCTCTGTTTCTTGAAGGGCTTTCTGATGCCATTCCGGAGATTCAAGAAGCTCCTCTTCAGATATCAAATCTGTCCAAAGAGCATCCATCATCCGAAGTTTTTCTTCTCTGGACAGGTGTTTTATTTCGATAGTCTTCTGCATATCTTAAATCCTATTGTATTTATTTAAAAATTAACATTTGAAACTTTTTTTGTCAATTTATTATATCTGAGATGAGATATTCCCGGCCTAGGCTTCAATATTCCTGTTCCGGTTATCGAGCGGCTATGGATTCTGCTTGCACATTATCACGGGCAAACGGTAAATTATCATAAACTGGCAGCAGCCACGGATATTTCCATTCCGACACTGAAAAAATATCTTGCCATCCTGGAACAGACATACATGCTCCGTCTTCTGCCGCCGGCAGAAACAAACCTGAAAAAAAGGCTGAATAGGTCGCCAAAAATTTATCTGCGTGACAGCGGTCTTCTTCACGCCCTTCTATCCATTGAAACCTATGATAATCTACTGGCCAATCCAGTTGCATGGCCGTCCTGTGTTTTCGGCTCACTTGCATTACCTGCAAAGACTTGACTTGATTTCGGAAAGCCACTACTGTCGAGCATCATGGCCAGCGTTACGAAAGGACAATCGGTCCGTTTCTCTTTGGAATGTCCAAGCTGCCCCAAAAGATTGCCTTCACTTTGCCCCTCAAAATATGTGTTCGTGAGATCATAAAGGGTTATTGTTTCCTGAAAACCGAACAGCTGCTTTTCTTGAAGGCTGGGTATTTTCAGCTTTGTTTTGAGATTTGGCTTGAATGATCTGGGCCGCAATATTCTGGGCCATTTCTGGCCTGTTTAAACAGGCGCTTGAAATGGCGGGAACTGATGCCCGGATCAGATGCCAGAGTTTCCAAGGAAATGAGTTCTGCGTAATCTCCTCCATGAATGCCTGGGCTTTGTCATCATATGCCTCTTGCTTTTCCTGTCTGTCAACGTGTAAACATGAACAGATAACGTGAATACGTGTACCAAAAAAAAGGAAGGGAACAGATGGCAGCAGACATTTACCGCAGATTACAGCAGCAGCTGGACCAGTACTCCATGGGATTTCCTCAAACAGCATCAGGAATCGAGATCAGGATTCTCCAGTACCTTTTCACAGAGCAGGCGGCACAAGTATTCTCCCGGCTCACCCCCATGCTGGAAACAGCCCGGGCCGTCAGCACCCGCACGGGGCAGCCCGAAGAGGCGGTGGCAGCGCAGCTGGAGGGTATGGCAGACAAGGGACTGCTCTTTTGCCTGAAAAAGGGGGGTGATATGACCGGGTGCGGTCCATGTACGCCTGGGCTTTGGGACGGATCCGCAACAACAACCCGCAAGATGGATTGACATCTGGATCAGATTTTTTTATATGAGGTTCCATGATTGACAAAGGGAGGCGATGACTGTGAAACAGGCTGATATTATCAAAAAAATGTGCCGGAATGAATTGACACAGACCGATGTAAAGGCCATCTGCAAATTTCGTCAATTTTCATCCCCGCAATCCGCCTCGGCTGAAATTGTTGAAACCATGATCACTTCTGATGTGGGGTTGAAAAGTGCATTGAACAGTTTAACCCGGAAAGAAGTCTTGATGCTTCACTTTCTGCTGGCGTGGAATGAACCGGTTGATATTTCCGCCTTTGCACGGATCAGCAATCAAGAGGGGTATAAATACGGCACATTCACCCAGCAATACCAAAAGGTTTTTCAAGACATCAAACAAAGGTTTATCCGGAAAGGACTTCTGACCTTTTGCGAAGGGCCGGCTGAACTGAACAAAAAAACAAAACTGGAAAGAATCTGCCTGCTTGTTCCCGGTGAATTCCAGGCCCATCTGCCCGGTTTGTTTGAACGTCCCATTACATCAGACCAAAAAGGGAACGTCTCGGAAGACCGGATTCGAAAATTGCTGGCAGGCATCGGTCGCCAGGACGGGAAACCGCTCAAACAAGACAGCGCATTTAGTATTGACCAAGACGGATGTTTGAAGATCGGGAACAGTTCCTTTCGTATCAGCAATTTAGAATCATGGCAGTACCGGCAGTGGAAAACAGAAGCTGCAAAAGATATGGGGTTTGCTTCGCATTTCTATTCATTGGACTGCCTGTCGGCCCTGAAAGTGCTTTTTGCCGGTTTGAAACCGGATGAATGGATCGATCCGGAGCAGCTGAAACCGGCGTTGGATCTGTTCTGTACTTTTAGAACAAAGCCGGATATCGGCCGGGTCTGCCATCTTGGATGGGAAATGGGAATTCTGGAAACGGCAGCCTTTGAAGCCGTCACCTGTTACCGCCTGCACCGTCGCATGGGCGAGCCTTCCGGGGACGTTCCCGAAAAACACTATGTCACAGATCCTGATAACGCCTGTATCGATTTCAACAAAATCCCTTTGACCGTGCTGGCGCAATTTTCAAAAATGGCAAGATACCGGGTGGAAAACCAACGGATTTTTGCAGCCCCGGATCCGGTGATGATGGGCCGGCATCTGGAAGAGATCCGGGATACGCCATGGCTTTTCCGATTGATCCACCATTTACCCGCATTCAAAAAAGTGTTTCAACAACTTGAAAAAAACCGGGGAAAAGAGATTGTTCACAGGAATCTGCTGGTTGCACAAATCAAACACATTGGTTTAAAAGCATCCCTTGAGAAAGCGTTATCCAATGAAGATGTCCTTTTTCTGCCCAATGGATTTATCGCCTTTCCAAAGGGACTGGAAAACATAATTGAAAAAGCCGTGGTTCAACAGGGATTTGCCGTGAAACGCGTGACACCTTGAATCAGCCCATGTTTCCATGAGTATGACACATATGAAAAAAACCACCTTGCCTGAAAAATACGCAGAACAGCTGGATGCAACAGAATTGACCGATATCGGAAACCCTGTACCGGATCTGAGAAAAGATCTTCATGTGTTTGTCAACTATATCAGCAACCAAACCGTGAAGCGGTCTGTGCGGGAAAACAAACTTTCCAAACAGGACCTCAAACGGCTGGCCAAACTGATTTCAGATCCTTTAGCCGTCTCTGATGTGGGTGAACACGGGGAATCGGACTGGATCGATTTTATTGACAGCCTGGCATTGCGCCTGAACTTTATCGATTATGATACCAAAGGTGAGTATGCCGGTTACACCAGTTACAACCCGTCTTTCCGGGATAATTATATTGAATTCAATAAAGAAATTTACACGGCGTTTGTAAAAAAAAGCCTCCAGGCCCAGGAGCAGATGATCTTTGACACGCTGGTGGATTCCTACTCAAGCAGCAGAAATGAATTTTATTCCTCCAATGCCCTGAGCAGAATTGACCGGTTCAGCACCTGGGGGTGTAACACCGGGGTGATGCCGTTTCTTGATTTCGGCAAAATCAGAAGAAGGATATTCGACCACCTGAAACACTATACCCCCGGTGTCTGGTATTCAACCGCTTCATTGATCCAGCGGTTGAAAGACCTTGATCCATACTTTCTTATTCCTCAAAAGCCAAGATATACATCTACATATGACCAAAAAAAAGGGCGTTACTGCAATTTTTCTGAAAGAAAGTATGGTGGTGATGAGCCAACAGTGAAACCCATGGACACAGATCTATTCGAGCGGGTGGAGGGCCGGTATATTGAACGGTTCCTGGAATATATCCCCTTGTGCATGGGGTATGTGGAACTGGTTTACGAAAAAACACAGCAGGAGGATATTTTTCCTTCCATGGGGCAGGTCAAGGGATTCAAAATGACCGACAGGTTCATCCGGTTTATTAACGGGGCCGTTGCCGAGCCAAAGGTAACTATACTGCCAAATCACGAGATCCACATCGAATCAGACGTCTATCCGGCCAACATGATTGACCGCCTCAGCCCCTTCGGTCAGATGATGTCAGAAGATAAAATCTGTGTCATGAAGCTGGACAGAAAACGCATCATGGCTTTCATGGTTGAAAACGATGGATTTGACTTGAAAAAATTGTTAACCCGTATCAGCGCAACCCCGCTGCCGCAAAACATTGTCACAGAACTTTCGGAATGGGCCGGGCGGGCAGACGTATTTGTTCTGTATGACACCTGCGGGCTGCTGGAAGCAAAATCCCCCCCATCGTTTGCCAATGATTTTGTGGTAGAAAAAATTTCCAGGGACCTTTGTCTTGTCCGTTCCCCTGAAACGGTGCTGGAAAAACTGGAAATTTCGGCCCGGGCACCGGTTGAAATCAGGCATACCAACACAAAACTGTCACAGCCTCCAAAGGG